>MAXP01000031.1:0-22029 GCA_001751085.1 Desulfobacterales bacterium C00003060
CAGTAAACATGGAGTGTTATCTCTTCTGCTCACCTTAACCTTAGCTCATTCTTCACGGTCTCAGGTATACCTCGGAAGGTTATAAATGGCGCTTTTCTCGGTGAGTCATGAGCATCAAGAGCAANNAAGGCGCGGAATAGCAGGCTATTGCAAGCCTGAGCAACGCGGCTATTGATGTTCATGGCCGGCGAAAAAGTGTCATTTGCTGCCTTTCGAGGTATACCCTTCGATCATCACGTCGTCTTCAAATCGATGAACCGAGATACCTTCAAGCCCCATGCATTGCTCCATGTGTTCAACCCCAGGCCCGGTGCAGATCGGAATCCCGTTGCCACCGCAGATCTTGGGGGCATAAAACATGCAGATCTTGTCAACGATACCTGCCATCAAGGCCGAACCATTAACACGGCTTCCCCCTTCGATGAGGAGGCTTGTAATGCCCATCGGGCCAAGCTTTTTTACGAGGGCCTTGAGGTTTATCTGCCCCACATCGTCTTTCACCGTAAGAAAACTCACGCCGGGGCTTTCCAGCATTCTTCTCTTTTCCGCAGGGACGGATTCACCAATTATAATAGTAGTATCAGAATCTGAAGCAAGATGCAACAGTTTAGCATTCGGGTGTATTGATAGATGTGTGTCGAGCACGATTCGCATGGGATCTGATCCCTTACGGTCTTCAAGGCGGGTAGTCAGTTGGGGGTTGTCTTTAAGGACCGTTCCAACGCCCACCATGACAGCGTCAACAGCATGGCGGAGTTCATGGACGAATTTTCTGGAAAGGGGGTTGGTGATCCATTTGGAATCGCCTGTTCGTGTTGCAATGCGACCATCAAGCGTAGCCGCACATTTCAGGATGACAAAAGGCAGAGATGTGGTAACGTATTTAATGAAAACCTCATTGAGACGGCGACACATGTCTTCACAAACCCCAAACGACACTTCCAAGCCCTGACTTTTCAAAAAAGCAAGCCCACCGCCGGTCACCCGCGGGTTTGGATCTTTCATCCCTGCCACGACTCGCTTGATGCTACTTCTCAGGATTGCTTCCGTGCAGGGCGGTGTCCGGCCTGTGTGGTTGCAGGGCTCCAAGCTCACATACAGCGTGGCCCCCGTGGCCTTGTCTCCAGCGTCATTAAGGGCATGGATCTCAGCATGAAGTCCGCCCGCTACCCGATGGAATCCTTTTCCTACAACCTTGCCGTCCTTAACGACAATTGCGCCTACCATTGGATTAGGAGACGTCCAACCACGACCTTGTTCAGCCAACTCAAGGGCCATTTTCATGTAAGTTTCGTCCACGATTTTCAAAGACCGGAATTCATTAACTCGTAAATCACTAAATCGGACAGAATACTAATAAGATCAGTCGGTATCTTTCGCAAAAGCCAAAAAGTAGTGGCTCATCGTGGAGCCGATCACTTCATTCGTTTTTTGCGGGGTGTCGAAGACCTTTTCTTGGAAGCATCGAGCAAATCCTTGAGTTGGGACATAAAGTCATTTATGTCTTTGAACTCTCGGTATACCGAGGCAAACCGGACATAGGCCACGTCATCAAGTTCATGGAGCTTGGTCATGATCCATTCGCCTACTACTGAGGAGGGAATCTCTTTTTCCCCCACCTCCTGGAGTTCCCGCTGAAGTTCGTCCACGTACAGTTCGAGCGTGTTGATGCTTATGTTTCTCTTTTCGCAGGCCTTCTGCATCCCGACAAGGACTTTGTTCCGATCAAAGGTCTCCCGTCTGCCATCCTTCTTTATCAGGACAAGGGGCAATTGCTCTATCCGTTCATAGGTGGTAAATCGGTGATTGCAGGCTAAACATTCACGGCGACGCCTCACCGTGTTACCATCCTTAGTCATCCTGGAATCGATGACTTTGTTATTAACCTCTCTACAATATGGGCATTTCATTGTTGGTTATCCCATTCTCCATTTCCCATTCCACGATTTTCGATTGAAAAACCCTGCAGCAAGCTGTGGGGAATGAACTCGCTTTTGGGGTTCACGGTTCTACGAATCAGGCATCATTGAACTGGGCAAGTGTTACCCCTGCGGCCTTCAACATCTCCTCTGCCATGGGGTCTGGATAGCCTTCCTGATATATGATCTCACGAATACCGGCGTTAATGAGCATCTTGGCACAGATGGAGCATGGGATATTTGTGCAATAGAGCACAGCCCCTTTGATGGAAGCCCCGTGATAGGCGGCTTGTATAATGACGTTCTGTTCGGCATGAAGGCCTCGACAAAGTTCATGTCGCTCACCGGAAGCTACCCCTAATTCCTCACGCAGGCAGCCGATATCGATGCAATGAGGTAGTCCTGCAGGCGCTCCGTTATAGCCGGTTGCAAGAATTCGTTTATTTCTTACCGCAATGGCCCCTACCTGACGACGGCGGCAAGTGGATCGCCTTGCCACAAGAACGGCAATATCCATAAAATATTTCTTCCAGGAAGGACGGCTCATACTTGAAGTGTCTCAAATGAAGGATGCCAATTTCTTCAAGTCATAAAAAAAAGATCACTCTACTACGTTCGTAGCTCGTAGCTCGTAGTTCGTAGTTCGTAGTTCTCGGTTGCTACGAACTCAATAGATATTTCAACTACTCAACCACTTAACGAGGTTTGTATGATCAAATTCTCAACTTCACTCGATGTCCATTTTTTCCACACGGCGTTTATGACGCCCCTCATCAAACGGGGTGTCAAGCCAGGTATCTACCAACTGTAAGGCCAGCATGTCACCGATTAGACGGCCACCCATGACCAGGATATTGGAGTCATTGTGGCGTCTGCTCATGATAGCAGAAAAAAGATCATTGGCTAGGGCAGCGCGCACACCACGAAAACGGTTGGCAACCATAGACATTCCAAGCCCGGTTCCACAGATCAAGATGGCACGCTCAAACGTGCCATCCGATACCTTTCGAGCCACCTTTTTCCCATAGTCGGTATAATCCACAGATTCCTTACTGTGGGTCCCTGCGTCCTCGACTTGAACACCCTGTTTCTGGAGATGGGCTTTCACCTGCTCCTTCATTGAATATCCAGCGTGATCGGCCCCGATGATAATTTTCATAACTGAACGTCTCAAAATTGTAACTTCTCAAAAAGTCTGGATAATTTCCCGACAGCCCCTAAATTCATGATCTGCCACATCTAATGGTCCGGCGGGATCTATTGTTTATTTCGGGAGGCTATTTGAGCCTCCCGCACCTGACACGCATTAGGTGAACCTTTTCAGGAATGTTCCTTTATATAGTTGACGGCATCTTGAACCGTTTGAAGCTTTTCTGCATCTTCATCAGCGATCTCTGTGTCAAAAGCTTCTTCCATGGCCATAATCAATTCAACCAGATCAAGAGAATCTGCGCCGAGGTCATCCACAAAAGAAGCCTCGGGCACGACCTCATCTAATTCAACGCTGAGCTTTTCAGCAGTGAGCTTTTTGACCTTTTCTTCAATTTCCACGTGCTATCACCTCCTTTTTCAATTTACATGTACATTCCTCCGTTTACATGAATAACCTGCCCTGTAATATAGGAGGCCTTTGCCGATGCAAGAAAAGCAACCACCTCAGCCACGTCTTCGGGTTGGCCGAAGCGACCCAAGGGAATCTGGGCCTGCATGGCCTCCTTGACCTTATCAGGAAGGCTGGCCGTCATATAAGTATCAATAAATCCTGGCGCAATGGCATTCACAGTGATTCCCCTTGGAGCCAGTTCTCTTGCTGCGGTCTTAGTCAAACCGATCAGGCCTGCCTTGGATGCTGCGTAATTGGCCTGACCGGGGTTCCCCATCACACCCACCACCGAGGCCATGTTGATAATGCGCCCAGCACGTTGTTTCATCATAATCTTAGCCGCAGCCTGTATGCAATGGAAAGCCCCTTTGAGATTGATGGCCAGAACGCGATCCCAATCTTCTTCCTTCATACGGACCAAAAGCCCATCTGTGGTGATGCCCGCGTTATTTACCAGTACATCCACGCGGTGGCATTCTTCCACAATCTTCTTGAAGAAGTCTTGGACGTCTTGCTGTGAGGCCACGTTTACACGGGATGCCAAAGCGCTGCCTCCGGCATCCTCAATGAGCTTTACGGTCTCTTCAGCATCTTGGCTATCATGGCCGGAGTAATTGAAATATATCCTGGTGTTCGCATCAGCCATGCGCAACCCGATGGTGCGACCGATACCCCTTGACCCCCCAGTGATTATCACCACACGATTTGTATCTGCACTCACAATCTTCCCTGTCACGAATCCGCAATCCTAAATGGCATCCTTCATTCACCAGTTTACACTTTTTTCAAAAAAACGTGTATTATCGAATTGAATGGCGATGTCCAAACTGGAAANNTGTCCAAACTGGAAATTCGAAATTTGAAATTAGGTAACGCATCTACATCTTTGTGTTTTTCCGAATTTCGAATTTCAAGTTTCAAATTTCATTGCCAAAACACAAGATCAACAAAGTGTAAACTACTTCTGAGATTTAATGAAGGATGCCTCCTAAATACTACACTATTTCCTGCCAAACATGATGTCGGCAACTGCATCCATGTCTTGGATTAACCCGCTGTGGCTTGCCATGAATCTCCCATAACCGGTTTTTTCCTCTAATGAAGACGGAATCCCTTCACGAGCAGGGCCTGATCCCGTGACGATCTTGATGGCATTTCTGGTAATCACTTCTGCCACCTCACTGGCAAATATTCTCGACATGATTACAGTCTTTTCTGCCCCGGATGATGTCTCCTGGACAAGCCGCTTTGCCTTTCTTGCCAGACTGATTCCTATCTCCACATAAGTCATCATGTCGGCCAGACAAAACATTATGAATTGCTGCTTGGTAAGCTTGTTGTTGTGGACAAACATGATGGTTTCATTCAAGGTTCTTGCAGCCCACGCATACGTCTCAGCGCCGATCTCAGGAAAGGATGCATGGTTCGCCTCCATCTCTTGTGCCATGGCACCATAATAATTACCTTTGGACTTTACAGTGGACCGCCATCTGAACGTACTGATAATGTTTTGCTGAATCTCGCTGGTCCCCTCGTAGATGCACGTGATCTTCACGTCTCGCTTGATCTTTTCAACCTCATATTCGGCCATATATCCGTATCCGCCCAATGCCTGGATCGCGTCATCTGCGGCCTTGTTGCCAGCCTCAGTGGCAAAATATTTGGCGATGGAGCCTTCTACCTGGAGGTCCTTCTCGCCTGCATCCAACCTCGTGGCTTGTTCATCCATGTAAGCACTGCCAGCCTCGATTCGCACGGCGTGGGGGATAACCAGCTTGTGCGTATAGCCTTGCTTTTCCGAAAGGGGGCTTCCAAACTGTATCCGTTTTTTTGCATAGTCTATGACAATGTCCAGGGCAGCTTCTCCTGCTCCAAGGCCCATGGCTGCCACCATGAGCCGGGTGTGCCCGAAGACCATGTTGGCCTGCTTAAGGCCCATGCCCGGCACACCACCCAGGAGGTTTTCAACCGGGACAAATACATCGGTAAAGGTGAGGGGGGAGGTATTGGATGCACGGATCCCATGCTTCTCTTCCCCCTTTCCCTGGTGGAAGCCTTGCATGCCCTTTTCCATAACAAAAAAGGTGGACCCTTCCGGGGCCATTGCTAAGAGGGTGATAAAGTCGGCGTATCCGCCATTTGAGATAAACTGCTTGGAGCCATTGATGAGATATCCGGTGATTTGTCCTGCGTCATTCTGGACAGGCTCAGCCCTGGTCTTGAGGGCTGCGAGGTTGCTTCCAGCCTCTGCCTCGGTCACAGCATATGCGACCAAGACAGCACCTTGACAAATCTTGCCCAGCCATTTCTGCTTCTGTTCCTCGGTGCCGGCAAACATGATCGGATCTGCACCAAGCTGGATCGCAAAGAATGCGGTGGCCACGCCAAGACAGATCCGAGACATCTCCCTTGTGACAGCACAACTATCTCTGGCACCGCCGCCCAGGCCGCCGTATTGTTCGGGAATGAATAAGAGTTGCAGGCCGATATCAGGCCCCAACGTCTCTCTGATTATCTGCTCAGGAAACTCCTCCTTCTTATCCAGTTTAAGTATCTTTTCTTTTGGCAGGAGGCGCTTCCTGACAAGTCCAATGGTATCAATGACAATTTGCCTCGATTCTATGTCAAGGCCTGCTAGATCCTGTGGTTCATCTCCAATGTCCGATGGCATCTGAACTAAACTCCTATTCTTTTCCGACGAACTTTTACGTTTGTTGTCAGTGGTGTGCGTGTATTACTGATATGGCGGCTATAGTTCTTCGGTTTCAATCACAGTACGTCCCTTGTAATGACCGCAGTGGGGACAGACATGGTGTGGAAGCTTGGACTCATTACACTGGGGACAGATCGACAGGTTGACAAGTGTGAGCCTTTGATGAGTCCTTCGCTTGCGACCTCTAGATTTGGAAATCTTGCGTTTTGGTAAGGCCATAGAAAATCTCCTAGGTTCCGTCTTTCTGAATTGACATTAGGTCCTTATACCTCGAAAGGCCACAAATGACACTTTTTCGCCGGCCATGAACATCAATAGCCGCGNNCAATAGCCGGCTATTCCGCGCCTTCGCGCCTTGCTCTTGATGCTCATGACTCACCGAGAAAAACGCCATTTATGACCGTCCGAGATATATTTAAGAAGAGACGGTATGCAGTAAAACGCAATGGCTAATCTATAGCTTTTCAGAAAAATACTTGCAAATTTGCGGGATGAATGGTCCTGATAACCATGTGACATTACGCTAAAATGATGCGCAGCTTAATTCCGCAATCCGAAATCTGCAATCGGAAATACCATAGTAGCATTTCACGCGTTTTTGTTGTATTACTACTAAACTAAAACAAGCACAGAATCCCTCAATATAAGGAAAAAAATGATTTTGTCAAGCCTTTTGGATGTGTTTCCAAGTACTGCCATTTTGGTCGTTTCCGTTCAGGTACAACAATCGTTGTTCCTATGATGCATTTGTGTTATCCTACGTTCGAGATTTCTTGCAGCCGTTGCAGAAAATGCACGTGCTTTTGCGGTTCCGAAGAACAATCTTACAAGATGGAGGTCATCCATGTCACGCAAGCCTGCTGTGGCTAACATGTTCTATCCTGGTGATAAGCATCAATTGAAAGAGCAGTTGAATACATTTGTCAGGCCGGTCCCAGCGCCAAAAAAGGTGCTGGCTGCCATCTCACCGCATGCGGGGTATATGTATTCTGGCGGGGTAGCTGGTGACGTTTTTTCTCAGATCCGCATTCCGGACGATGTGTTGATTCTGGGGCCGAACCATCGGGGCATGGGGGCTACTGTCGCCCTGACAGCCTCGGGGGCATGGGACATGCCATTGGGGCCGGTTTCGATCAACGAGGCACTGGCCGAATCCATCATGAATGTCCCCATATCCGAGGTCAAGATAAAGGACGATCCTCAGGCCCACGCCATGGAACATTCTATCGAGGTTCAGGTGCCATTTCTCCAGTTTTTGCGCCCTGAAGTCAAAATAGTACCGATTGCCTTGTCGCACCTGAGTTATGATACGTGTCAACATGTCGGTCAGGCCCTAGTAAAGGGGATTCAAGACTACGGCAAAGAAGTCCTCATGGTGGCCAGTACGGATATGACTCATTATGAGTCCCAGGAATCGGCCAAGGCAAAAGACAAGTTGGCCATCGACCGCATCCTTGATTTGGACCCCGAAGGGCTCTATGAGACCGTGGCCAGGCATGGGATATCTATGTGCGGAGTAATTCCAACGACTGTCGTACTCGAGGCGTGCAAGGCGCTGGGGGCGAGCAAGGCTGAGGTGGTCAGGTATGCCACTTCGGGGGATGTAACCGGCGATTATTCCCAGGTAGTGGGATATGCGGGCTTCATTGTTTACTGAGGTCGGCGCAAAGTATAGACAAAAACAGCCTTGACTTTTTGTTGGGAGTTCAGTAAAAAATATAATTTGATGTTTCTGGGTTTCTGCCATCCATAGAAAGGAATGATGGGCACTAAGTACAATATTCTCAAGCCGTCTGGCGCAAACTTTGGATATACCGAGGTATAACCACTGGGGGATCGTCTAGTGGCAGGACAGTGGGCTCTGAATCCATTAACCGAGGTTCGAATCCTCGTCCCCCAGCCAAAAGAAAAAACTATAGAAATATAGCAGATACGCGGTTATGGGAAGGTCATCATGGAACAGGTGCTGCTCCTGAATGCTACTTTTGAGCCCTTAAAGGTGATTGACTGGAAAAGGGCCATCAGGCTTCTCACATTGGGAAAGGTGGAGGTCTTGGAAGAGTATGACCGGGAGATTCACTCTGTCACGTTCGCCATCAAGCTCCCTGCAGTCCTTCGTCTCTTCGGATACGTAAAGTACAGGAAAAAACATGTCAAATTTTCTCGAGCAAACATTTACGGGCGGGACAATTTCCGATGCCAGTACTGCGGCCACAAGTTTGAGTCTCAAGATCTAACCTTCGATCATGTGACGCCCAGGAGATATGGGGGAAAGACCGAGTGGACCAATATTGTCACGTGCTGCTATAAGTGTAACCGGAAAAAAGGAGGAAGAACCCTGAGGGAGGCAGGTTTCAAGCTTCTGAGAAAAGCGATAAAGCCCGACTGGATGCCCTTTCTTATGATTACTATTGGCGTCAGGAGTGTTCCCGACTCGTGGCGGGATTATCTGTACTGGAACATGGAGTTAAAAGAGGGCTGATACACGTATCTGGAGGTCCCCAACCACCCCCCCCGGGGGTGTTGATAATAATCGTTTCTCCTTTCAAGGCCTTGAAGGTAGAGCGGCCTGGGAGTTCCACCTCAGTCCCGTCAACGCGCTTTAGAAGATTCTGTCCACACCTTGCATTACCCCCCCCTGCAATGCCTCTGGGCGGAAAACGCCTCCTTTCTGATTGAAGGGATATTACAGCATCTTCAAGGAGAAGGAGTTCACGTGTCACCCCCATCCCCCCTGAGTGGAGGCCGGCGCCTCCTGATCCCTGCCTCATTTCGGTCTTGAGGACCCGAATGGGATAGGTGCTTTCTATGACCTCGGTGGGCGTTGTGGCCGTGTTGGTCATGTGGACCTGGACCGCGCTTGCCCCGTCACACCTGGGATTTGCGCCCATGCCGCCTGCAATCGTCTCGTAATAGGTTTTTCCCTTCCATCCCAGGGCAAGGTTGTTCATGGTACCCTGACCTTGGGCCGGAATCTGGTTAGGGAGCAAATCCTTTAGGGCAAGCAGGAGTACGTCAACAATCCTCTGTGAGGTTTCAACATTTCCGGAACTGACCGCTGCCGGCGGCTGTGGATTGATGAGCGTGCCTTCGGGTGCAACAATATGCACGGTTTCGTAACATCCATGGTTGGGCGGGATATCGGCAGGCAGAAGGCATCTCAGGACATAATAGACGGCTGACCTGGTTACGCTGATCGGAGCGTTGGCGTTTCCCTCACTTTGAGATGCGGTCCCTGTAAAATCGACCTCAAAACACTTCCCTTCAAGTAACACTTTAACTTTGATGGGGATTGGCTCTTGTTCGCCATCCAGATAATCGGATGCCTCAGACGCTCCGTCAGGAAGGGTCGAGAGATGGGCTATGACCCTCGATCTCGAATAATCGAGAATCGCCTCAACAAAGCTGTCAAAGGCTTCCTCGCCGTACCGGTGAATAAAATCAATGCATCTGGATACCCCAAGACGGTTGGCCCCCACCTGGGCATTCAGGTCCCCGATGCGCTCGGTCGGGTTTCTGGTTTCTTTTTCAAACACCTTCAGAACGGCTTTTTGCATGCCATGGTTTCTTACAAACACGGTAGGGGGTATGACAATCCCCTCTTCATAAAGGGTACTGCTTGACCCTGGCATGGATCCCGGGGTCTTACCACCCACATCCGCATGATGGGCACGGTTTACGGCATACCCCTTAAGCCTTCCCTGCCAGAAAAAAGGCGCAATCAGGGTTATGTCCGGAAGGTGTGAACCACCTCGGTATGGATCGTTCACGATGACCTGATCACCGGGAGATAACCTGGGGAAATCGGCAGCGACTGCCTCTACGGCCGAAGGCATAGCGCCAAGATGCACAGGGATATGTTCGGCCTGGGCAATGAGCCGGCCGTTGGCGTCAAACAAGGCACAGCTTTCATCCAGGCGTTCTTTGATATTGGGAGAAAAAGCAGTCCTCCTGAGGTTTGCCCCCATCTCCTCGGGAATGGCTAAGATAAGGTGCTTAAAGACCTCAAGGGTCACTGGGTCAAGGATGGACATTACCCTACTTCTATCCTGAGACAACTGTTTTCTTCCATAGAGATCTCACAGTTGGGTGGTACAAACACGGTGCATCCTTCATCTTCAATCACTACAGGACCGTGATTGTGAAAAGATGACCAAAGGTGCCTTCGATGATACACCGGTGCAATCATCCATCCTGATGGAAGCAGGATTTTTCTCTTGCTGGTTGGTTGGCCTATCACAGATGACTTGACTTCCGGCAAGGCGATCTCATCCCTTGAGGTCAGGGCTGAAAGCCTCACAGTAACAGCTTCCACAAGAGGCACTTGTTCTAAGGCGTATCCATATCTCTTTCTGAAGATCTGGTGGAAGCTTTTTGCCATGTCGGCTTCCTTGCTATAGGCTACGGGAAGATGGAAGCTCTGCCCCTCATACCGCATATCCAGCACAGGGCTAAAATGCGTATCCTTGTGCTGCAGGCCCTGGCGGGCCAGAGATCTTTGGGCCTTTTCCTCAAACCGCTTCAATATCCTGTCCACTTCTTGTTGGGTCTCTGTGTTCCATCTGGCAATGAGGCTTTCGCCAAAATCGAGCCTTACGTCTGAAAGAAGAATCCCCAGGGCTGAGAACATGCCTGCCATGGGCGGAATTAATACCTCCCTTATCCCGAGTTCCCCTGCAAGATCTGCAGCATGAATGGGGCCGGCGCCGCCAAACGCAAGCAGTGTGCAGTGCCTGGCGTCGATCCCCTTTTCCACCGTAGTCCTTCGAATCCCCCGGAGCATGTTGGCATTTACCACGGAGCGCACGCCGAGAATGGTCTCCTCCAGACTGAGGTTGGCCGATCTCGCAAGAGATTCAAGGGCCTGTCGGGCCCTGTCGGGATTGAGAGTAATACCAGTCCCTATAAAGGACATGGGGTCGAGCACCCCTGACAGAAGGTTTGCATCGGTCACAGTTGCCAGTCCCCCGCCCTGGTTGTAGCAGGCAGGGCCCGGCTCAGAACCAGCGCTCTGTGGGCCCACCCGAAGCGCCCCGCCCTTGTCCACCCAGGCAATCGATCCCCCGCCTGCTCCTATGGTGGTGATATCAAGTATGGGGATGCGGATGGGGAGTCCGTCGATCTCTCCTTCCTCGGTCCATAAAGGAGTGTTGTCCACAATGGCTGAAAAGTCTGCGCTTGTTCCACCCATGTCAAAGGTGATCAGGTCTTTTTTTTTCATGCGCTTTCCGAGCAAGAGGCCGCCCGAAACCCCACCGGCCGGACCGGAAAGCAGGACCTCGACAGGGTGGACTTCAGCCGATGTTGCCACACCACCACCTGACTTCATAATGAAGTAGTCGGGAGGCCCTCCTGCATCCAGGATCGCCTTGCGTATGTTTTCCACGTAGGAATGCACGATGGGCTGGACAAAGGCGTTTATGGCTGTGGTAGAGGCCCTTTCATATTCCCTGAACTCAGGGATGATTTCAGATGACATGGACACGGGAATGCTTCTATTTTCAAATTCCTTTTCCAGGAGAATCTCGTGAGCAGGGTTCTTGTAAGAATACAGGAGGCAAATCGCCACCGCCTCTGCCCCCACATCCATAATATGATCTGCCAGAGTGGCTGCAACGGTTTGCGACAGAGGCAATATGACCGTCCCATCAGGGGCAAGGCGCTCAGCAACCTCAAAGCATAATTCTGGACTGACCACAGGCCTTGACCTGACACAGTCGAAATCGTAAAGCCTGGGCCTTTGTTGCCTGGCAATATACAGGAGGTCCTTGAAGCCCTTGGTCGTGACAAAGGCGACCGTTGCTCCTCTTCTTTCAAGCAGCGCATTGGTGGCTACTGTGGTGCCGTGGGAAAAGCAGGAGATGCTTGGCAGGGTCCTTATTGTTTGGGTTACAGCGAGATCAGGGCAGGCCGGGGTGGAAACGACTTTCCAGCCCCGGATGCCTTTGCTGTCCACGGTGACAACATCTGTGAAAGTCCCCCCGATGTCTGTTGCGACTCTCATCCGATGTGGGACCGGTTCAAACCGATGATCCGACGAAAGCTCTCTGAGCGGGACAGTACCTCAAGGGTTTGCCACATCCACTTCTCTTTGTGGGGCTCAAGGGTCATGATGGGCTTCAAGCGGTTTTCTTCCACGTACCTGAACAAGACCTCGAAATCGATCTTCCCCGCTCCAATAGCCAGATGATAATCCCAGGTCCCGTCATTGTCGTGTAAATGGAGTTCTTTCAGGGAGGGTCCCAGGGCCTTTAGCCAATCTTCCATGTCCATTTCAGAAAAGACGTTCATGTGACCTGCATCAAAACAGGCTCCCACCTTTTCTGTATTCAACCCTTTTATGAGTTTGACCAGGAGTTCGGGGGTTTTGTCGTACACATTCTCCAGTACCAGGGTGGTTGGGGTGCCTTCCAGATCCTTGACAAGGGGCATCCATGTGTCAAGGGCTGTTTCAAACCATTCGTCTTCAACTTCACGATATCTGTTACTGTCATAACCTGTATGGCAGACGATAGACATTGGCTCAAATACGGGAATAAGGTCGAAGATCTGTTTAAGGCGCTCCCGAGTCGCTTTTAGGATTTTCTTGTCCATGCCACCCGGCACAAGGTCATGGAAAGGCCCGTGCAACGTAATCATCAGGCCCTCCTGTTGAAGAATAGAGGCCATTTCTGAAAGGTCTTTTCTGGAATGGGTATCGATTATTTCCCCGTCAATCCCGATCTCAGGATTGATCCTGTTTTTCAGCACCATGGGCAGGTATTTCTCTTTCAGGAGCCTGAAGGGAGTGCATACCTGCACCCTTCTTATGATATCTTCAAACATAGCTGGTTTGCTGTTCATTTCTCTCACCTCTTTGCGCCCGCTTTCTTTTTTGTCTTAACGGATCGTTCGGCCACGCAATGAACTCCTTCAGGACTCCTTGCAGCCTGAAAACATTGATTGCAGGATATACATTTTGCCTTTCTCCGGTCCCCTTCCTTCCATCGTCTGACAAGGCCAGGCTCTCGGATGAGGGGTCGTGACATGGACACAAGGTCTATGGCCCCTGTTTTCAAGATGCTGTTTACGGTTTTTAGTGATCGGATGCCCCCAACAAGTATGACGGGAATGGAAACATACTTCTTTATCTTTTTTGCAAGAGGCAAGAAATAGGCCTCGTCCTGTGCCTTGCGTATCCTTCCACGCGCTGGACCCAGATTACCTCCTCCAGAAATCCCTCCACTTATTTCAATGGCATCCAGCCCCATTTCGTCAAGCTTTTTTCCAACAAACATGGCATCCCTTTCATGCAATCCACCCCTGACAAAGTCCTTTGCGTTCAGCTTGATCAGGACCGGAAAACCCTTTCCCACTGTCTTTCGAACCGCCCTGTAAATCTCAAACAGAAACCTGGCCCGGTTTTCTATTGGGCCGCCATATTTGTCTGTGCGCCTGTTTTTCAAGGGGGACAGGAACTGACTGACCAGGAAACCATGAGCGCCATGGAGCTGAACTGCATCAAAGCCGGCCCCTTTCACCCTGCCTGCAGCCCGTGCAAAGGCGTGAACCGTTTCCTTGATCTCACGCTGAGTCATTGCCTTGGGCGTCTTTTTGAAAATCTTATCATGCACAGCGGATGGTCCCCAGACAGGACGATCTTTTCTTTCTCTCACAACCGTCTGTACGCCGGCATGCACAATCTGCATGGCAATCTTTCCATTGGCTGCATGAACACGCTCCGTGAGCTGTGACAGGTTAGGGATCATCGCATCGTCATGTACCCCAAGCTGCCTCGTCTGGACCTTACCATTTGGCATAACATAGGCAAAGCCTGTGATAATGAGTCCTACCTCCCCTCGGGCAAGTTGCTCCATAAGCTCTATCAGCCTCATAGTGCAGCTACCATCCTGTTCTGCCATGCCTGCCCATGTGGCCGAGCGCACGCTCCTATTTTTCAAGGCCATACCATTGATTTCGATGCCCTCGAACAATTCCCCCATTGTTTTCCCTCCAGCAATCCTCAGCTACCGAAAACATATGACAAACGAAGAAAATAGTCTAAACAAATCAGGTACTCAAGTCAATCAAAAGTGAGGTGAACCGCAAAAAGGAAACTTTAATATTCTCATAATGCTTGCTGCCAGGCAATACTATAATTGACATTTGAGTATATTGAAGATTAGAATCGTGACTTCTCAAAAAGTCCGGGTGAAGTCCTGCTGGCTCAGATTATTGAGAAGTCGATGGACCTATTGAGAAGAAGTACTTGGAATCCGGGCCTGACGTGGAGGTTGGACAAAAGGGAACATATCTCGAAGTTCTCGTCTCTTGTAAATGCGAATGCTTGTCTATTCATCAATACTCCTTTTTCTGGTGGCTTTCAGTATATGGGCCTACAAGGCCATGATTGATATCCGTCCGCATGTGAGTTCTCCCGTCCTGGACAAGGATGCCTATCAGATGATTGACGACCTGGAAGCGAGGCTGAGAAGACATGTCGTGGCCCTTGCCGATGAAATCGGGCCAAGAAATGTGTTCATGCCGGATAAGCTGAACGCTGCGTCCGACTATGTCCGCACCTTCTGGGAAAGCACGGGATACAGGGTGAGCGCTCAAACGTATATTGTTCAAAACACAGCCTGTCACAACCTTGCCGTTGAAATCCCCGGAGAATCAGAACCGGAGGAAATTGTCCTTGTTGGAGCCCACTATGACACGGTTTCCTGGTCTCCCGGGGCAAATGACAATGGATCTGCCGTGGCAGCACTTCTTGAGATCAGCCGGCTTTTCAGCCAGGAGTTGAGCGCAAAAACGCTTCGGTTTGTGGCCTTTGCGAACGAGGAGCCCCCTTTTTTCAAGACCAGCCAGATGGGCAGCCTTGTTTATGCCAAAGAGTGCCGCAGCAAGAAGGAAGACATTGTGGCGATGGTTTGCCTTGAGACTATAGGTTACTACCGGGATGAACCCAAAACCCAGAAATATCCTTTCCCGCTGAGCTTCTTCTATCCGGATAAGGGGAACTTCGTGGCCGTTGTAGGAAACCTCAGCTCAAAGCCGCTGGTCAAGTCCTTCACCCGAAAGTTCATGGAAGAAAGTGATTTTCCAGTTGAATGTGCAGCCCCCTTTGGCTTTATCACGGGCATTGACTGGTCTGACCACTGGTCCTTCTGGCAGTGTGGGTATCCTGCCATCATGATTACTGACACAGCCTTGTTTCGTTATCCATACTACCATTCATCCCAGGACACATCCGACAAGATAGACTATCATGGCCTGGCTATGGTTACACATGGCGTTTACAAGGTGCTATCAAGAATGATTAAGTAGGGAAGATTATGAAAAAACGCGTTCTTATATTGCTCATATTCATAGGATTTCTCTTTGGCTGCTGGTTGGTGCGAGAAAACAAAAAGCTGTTTGAATTGCCGGTTCCTGTGGAACATCGTAAAGACAACATACACCAGGGAAATAATCTCTCGGGTGAAATAGCTATTGGCATGGAATCCTGGCAGGTGAAGCAGGTCTTGGGTATCCCTGAAAAAAGAAAAGTGGTAATAGCAACCAGGAACATGAAAAAAGAGC
Source organism: Desulfobacterales bacterium C00003060 (assembly GCA_001751085.1). Classification (GTDB taxonomy): domain Bacteria; phylum Desulfobacterota; class Desulfobacteria; order Desulfobacterales. Next base: position 15,800 of record MAXP01000031.1, read on the forward strand.
AATGGATATACGGTGACCGATGCCTCCATTTCACAAACGGCATACTAACGTCTTGGGAACAAGTCACCACAAATAATTGAAGCTCCCCGCAGCAAGCTGCGGGGAATGCGCTCGCTTTTGCGGTTCAAGCAATTTTTAGGGGACTGATTGTTATGCAGAGATGGTCAAATTAACTACTCAACCACTTAACGAGGTCTGATATGAGAGAAAGGATGGAAAAAGCCTTACGTAAGAGTAATGCAGAGTACACAGAGATCCGAATTGAAAATGTTGCTTCTTCTTGGGCGAATTTCAGAGGTGAAGAGCTCGACAAAATTGGTTCGTCCAGGACGTTGGGAGGGATAGTGAGGGCCCTTGTCAAAGGGGGCTGGGGCTATGCGACTTTCAATGATCTCGATGCCATTGAAGATAGAGTGAAAGAGGCTTGCGAGTCTGCCAGATTGGTAGGAAAGGAACAAAGCAAGCTTGCTGAGGTGGAACCGGTTGTTGATGAAATAACAGCGACCTTGGAAAAGGATTTCCGCCAGGTCTCGTTGTCAGAAAAAAAGTCGGTCATCGAGCAGTACAACAAGATTATTCTCGGCTACAACGACAAGATTGAAACCTCAAATGTTGGTTATAGGGACAGTTTCAGGAAGGTTTGGTACTGGAATTCTGAGGGAACTTTCATTAAAGATGAGCGGCCTGATGTCGGTGTGGTGATATCAGCAACCGCCAGGGAAGGCGACAATGTCCAGCAAGGATTTGAGAGCCACGCAGGCAGTTCGGGCTTCCAGATCATTGAAGGGCTTGGAAAAAAGGCAGAAGCCGCAGCCAAGCGTGCTGTGGATTTGCTTTCGGCGCCACCGGTTACAGGCGGGGAATATACCGTGATCATGAATCCGAAATTAGCAGGGGTTTTTGCTCACGAAGCCTTTGGACATCTGAGCGAGTCGGATTTTGTGTACGAGAATGAGCGCATGAAAGAGCTGATGGTGCTGGGGAAGTGTCTCGGTTCGAACATCTTGAACATCATCGACGACGGTACTATCCCCGGTCTGAGAGGCACCCACAAATACGATGATGAAGGAGTGAAAACCAGAAAGAATTACTTGATCAAAGATGGCATTTTAGCAGGAAGATTACATTCCCGTGAGACCGCTGCCAAGATGGGTGAGCAGCCCACAGGCAATGCCAGAGCCATTGGTTACCAGTATCAACCGATTGTACGCATGACCAACACATACATCGACAAGGGCGATGCCACGTTTCAGGATATGATAAGAGATGTGGGCCTGGGTTTGTATGCTATAGACATGGTCGGGGGGCAGACGTCCATGGAAATGTTCACTTTCAGCGCTGCTTACGGATACATGGTCAGGGATGGGAAGATAGCCGAGCTGGTCAGAGATGTAGTACTGACAGGTAACGTTTTTCAGATATTGATGAATATCGATAAGATGGGCGATACAGTAGAGTGTCCCCCGGCCGGCGGTGGGTGTGGAAAGGGTGGCCAGTCGCCCCTGCCTGTAGGATTTGGTGGCCCGCATGTCCGCATTCAAAACGTTGTGGTTGGAGGTAGGTAGCTATGATAGTAAACCGGTTGATCGAAAAAGCTATGCGGAAAGCCCAAGGCGCACAGGCGTCTCTGGAGCAAAGTGAATCAACGGACGTGTCTTTTGAGAACGACAAGCTGAAATCGGTTAAATCCTCGCAGAGTACAAGGATGGGCGTAAAGGTCATCCTGGATGGCAAGATCGGCTTGTCCCACACCACGGATTCAGACGATGTGGACGGTGTTGTGGCAAGGGCCTTGGAAGCTGCGGAGTTCGGCAGTCCCGCGCACTTCCGGTTTCCGGGTCCACAAGATGGACCGGATGTGAAGGTCTTTGACGATGCCGTGCTTTCTGTAACCAAAGAGAAGATGGTGCGCATTGGCGAAGAGATGATCGGGCTGGTGAAAGAGTATAAATCCGACATTCTTCTAAGTGCCGGGGTGGACAAGAGCGCAGGCAGAAGTCAATTTGCCAACTCTGCCGGCACAGAGTATACGACTGAGGCTACAGCGTTCGGTGTCTGGGTCAATGGTCAGTTGATAAGAGGGACCGACATCTTGTGGGCCGGACATGGTTTTGGATGGAAAAAACGCGAGATTGATCATGTGGAGATTGCCGAAAACGCGATTGAATTGTTCAAGATGGCAGAAAACATCGCTCCGATCAGATCGGGTATTATGCCGGTTATTTTTGCACCTCAAGGGGTGAATGTACTCCTTTTGGCTTTGACGTTAGGATTCAACGGCAAGAACGTTTTCTTAGGTTCATCACCCATTGCAGGCAAATTGGGGGAAAAAATTGCTGATGAGAGGTTTTCCATCACCGATAATCCGCTGCTTGATTATGCAATCGCCAGCGGCAAGTACGACGGCGAGGGTGTGCCTCATTGCACCACGCCGCTGATTGAGCAGGGTGTAGCAAAGAACTTCCTTTACGACCTTGACACAGCAGGCAGATCAGGCACAAAGACCACTGGCAACGGTGTTGATTGTCATCCTACGACCCTGGTTATCAAAGAGGGTGATACGCCGTATGAAGAGATGGTGAAAAACATCCGGGAAGGTCTGATCGTTCACGATGTGTTGGGCCTTGGTCAAGGCAATCCCATCAGTGGAGAGTTTTCTGTGAATGTCCTGTTAGGCTATAAGATAGAAAACGGCGAGGTTGTCGGACGCGTAAAGGACGTTATGCTGGCAGGTAATACTTACGAAGCGATCAAGAACATCTCCGCTATCGGTGACAAAGCGGAATGGGCTGGAGGCTCGCTTTTAACCCCGCCGATTGGGATCGCCAAGCTGAGTGTCGTTACTAAGTAAGGAAAAGGAGTATACAGCGAATATCCATGACGAACAACGACGATATACATCAACTGACCTTTGGAGACAAGGAAATCACCCTCATAGCCACAGCCCATGTGTCAAGGCAAAGCGCAGACCTGGTTGGCAAGGTAATTGAGGAGGAAAAGCCGGAAACGGTTTGTATTGAACTCTGTGACTCCAGATACCAATCCATGATACGGAAGAACCAATGGCAGGACACGAACCTTATTAAGGTCATCAAGGAAAAAAAGGCCTTTCTTCTCCTGTCAAATCTTATGCTCGCATCTTTCCAAAAGAAAATCGGTCAGAAGCTCGGAGTGAAGCCGGGTGAGGAGATAAGGAAAGCCGTTAAGGGCGCCGAGACAGTCGGCGCCCGTATACATCTGGCAGACAGGGATATCCGCACCACACTGTCGAGGACCTGGGGTTTCATGGGATTTTGGACAAAGGTCAAATTGCTTGCTCAGCTTCTTGCTTCTATTGGAGACGTGGGTCAGATTGAAGAAAAAGATGTCGAGAGGATGAAGGATAAGGATGTCCTCGAAACGCTGCTTTCTGAAATCGGGGAAGTTCTTCCTGGACTGCGGCGCATCTTGATCGACGAAAGGGATCAATACCTTGCCTATAAGATCAGGACCGCCCCAGGGAAAAGGATAGTTGCAGTGGTTGGGGCAGGACACGTTCCGGGCATTCACAGGTATTGGAAAGAGCCGATAGATACAGACATCCTGGATGAAATGCCGCCTAAGAGCAAACTGATCGGCTTCTTGAAGTGGGGCATTCCCGCTGTTATCGTTGGGCTGATCATAATAGGTTTTTTTACTGCAGGAACCGTTGTCGCCGTCCATATGATCAAATGGTGGATCCTGGCCAATGCAATCCTGGCAGGTCTCGGGGCTGCAATGGCATTTGCCCGTCCGCTGACCGTCTTGTCAGCAATTGTTGCCGCCCCTCTGACATCCATCAATCCGATGATCGCGGCCGGCTGGGTTTCCGGACTGGTAGAAGTCCTGTTGGCAAAGCCAAAAGTCAGGGATTTCGAAAACCTGACTGAAGACATCGCATCCGTGAAGGGGTTTTGGAAAAACAAGATCACACGCATCTTGCTGGTTGTTGTATTTACGAATATAGGCAGTTCGCTGGGGACCTTTGTGGCTATACCCTTGATGGTCAAGGCATTCGCATAAACAATAGTGTCTTGAAAGGAGTCCGTCCATGCCTACCACCGTCCGCGACGTGATCGGAGTAATGGAAACCATAGCCCCGCCCTGGATGCGTTACAGCGGGGACCCCATTGGCCTGCACGCAGGGCACCCGGACTGGAAAGTCCGGAAGCTCCTCCTCGCACTTGATGCTACCCTTCCTGTTGTGCGGGAGGCCAAAAAGCGTGGATGCCGGATGCTCATCACGCACCATCCCCGGTTCTACCGGCCCCTCACAAACCTGGACGAGTCAGATCCAATGGGCGCGCTGGCGGCAGAGATCGCACGGGCAAAGCTGGCGATCTATTGTGCTCATACGAACCTGGACATCACACCTGGGGGCATAAATGACATCCTTGCAGATCTTGCAGGCATGAGTGAGGAGAGAAAGCCGTTCGTCTCCGTGGCGGAGGACCGATTTCTCAAATTGGCCACGTTCGTCCCTGAGGAACACGTCGGGAGGCTGCGGGCCGCTCTTTGTAAAGCAGGTGCGGGTGCGATAGGCAAATACACAGACTGCTCGTTTCGAATAGCCGGCACCGGCACGTTCCAGGGGGCAGACACAACAAAGCCTTACGTGGGCAAGGCCAGACGGTTCGAGGAGGTAAAGGAGTGGCGGCTGGAAGTTCGTTTACCGGAGAGCTGCCAAGCAGCCGTGGTGCGGGCATTGCGCGAGTCGCACCCGTACGAAGAACCGGCATACGACGTCTATCCCCTCCTTGAAAAAAAAACCTACGGTCAAGGGCGCATCGGCTTACTAAAAAGGCCCACTACGCTAGGGCTGATCGCGAAGCGGATGAAAAAAGCGACCGCCTCACCAGGGACCCTTGTTCTTGGCAACGCGACAATGCCTGTGAAAAACATTGGCGTGTGGAGTGGCGCTGGATTCAAGGCAGAGGCTGTGGCGCAGCTCAGGCTCGATGTTGTCATCCTGGGTGAAATCGACTACCACACCTGCGAGGTCCTTCAACAGGTCAACACTGCCTGCATCGCCTTGGGTCATGCATCGTGTGAAGAGGTTGTCCTGCCATGGCTTGCCGAAAACCTGCACAATGCGTTCCCCGGCATAACCGTTGAGGTCACCACTGCGGGAGTTGTTAAGATGTGGAGCGTGTAACGGTTGCAGAAAATCACTCTTCTCGCAGGCCGATTGGATAGGATTGCAGGTCCCGGCCCATCTCGGCCCCTTGGAACCTCTTGGCTGCGGCCGCAGTGAGTTCCTCCATGTCTTCATCACGATACCGGGGGCTGATATGCACGAGGACCGCCCGGCGCACACCTGCCCTGGAGGCTACCCTTGCGGCATCATCCACGGTCATGTGCCCCTTGGCCTCGGCGTCTGCCTGGTGTTCCGGTAGAAACATCCCATCCAGAAAGGCCAGGTCTGCATTTTTACAAAGCCGGTACAAGGCTTTGCTGGGCCGGGTATCTACGGCATAACAGACATGACGTCCTGGCCTGGGGCTGCCCAAGACCTGATCCGGGGAGATCAGTGCGCCATCTTCCAATGTCACCTGCTCGCCTTTTTGCAAGCTTCCCCACATAGGTCCGCTGGGCACGCCAAGGGCCCGGGCTGCCTCGGGTTTGAACTTCCCGGGACGGGGATGCTCTTCAAGACGATATCCCAGGCAGAAGGTGGTATGCTTCAGCGGTGCCCAGAGGATGCGAACCGATTCGTCTTGATAAGCCAACTCAGGGGCTGTTTCGTCCCATTCCGCGAAGTGGATGGGAAAATTGAGAAAAAAACCGAGAATCTCGTGTAATTGGGAAACAAATCGCTTGATTCCAGGCGGCCCGAGGATGGTAAGGTGACCGGGCTCCGGTACCTGGGCTCTCATCATCAAAAGGCCCGGCACACCCAGGCAATGGTCCCCGTGAAGGTGGCTGATGGCAAGGACACGGAGGGGCTTGATGCCGAGTTTTGCCTTTTTGAGACTGACCTGTGCCCCTTCCCCGGCGTCGAAGAGGTAGAGATGGCCCTGATAGCGGGTGGCCAGGGAGGTGAGAGATCGGTAGGGCATGGGCATCATGCCCCCTGACCCGAGAAGCACACATTCCATGACGTCTTCCAGAAGGGTTTAATCCACAGATTTCGCAGATTACACGGATTATTGTAATCATTTGAAGGACGAGGGGATCACATGTCATAACCCCCTAAATGCGAAATCTGCAGG
>MAXP01000031.1:22036-25465 GCA_001751085.1 Desulfobacterales bacterium C00003060
CCCCGCCGCTTGCGGCGGGGTAGTTCATTCGAAGGGAGTCAGGCTTTCAAAACCATCCTCTGTGACAAGGATAGTTTGTTCAAACTGTGCAGAAAGAGATCCATCGGCTGTGACAGCGGTCCATTTGTCTTTCAAGACTCGAAGATTCTTCTCACCCAGATTGATCATAGGTTCAATCGTGAAGACCATACCCGGGACCAGGCCAATCCCCTCCCTCTTTCGGCCGTAATGCGGAACCTGCGGAGCTTCGTGGAATTCAAACCCTACACCGTGGCCCACAAACTCCCTGACCACTGAGCAGCCTTGTCCCTCCGCGTATCTCTGTATGGCCCAGCCTATATCTCCAATGGTGTTTCCGGGTCGCACCTTTGCCGTCCCCAGCTTTAGACACTCCCTTGCCACCTTGACAATCTTTCGTGCATCCAGACCTGGTGTCCCAACGAAAAAGGTCTTATTGCTGTCAGCAAAATATCCGTTCAAGATGGAAGTAACATCCACATTAACAATATCGCCGTCATTCAAAATCCTTTGTCCAGGGATGCCATGACAGACTACTTCATTGACGGAAACACATACACTCTTTGGAAAACCTCTGTAGTTCAAAGGAGCGGGGGTGGCACCATTTTTTATGGTAAATTCATGTACCAGGGTGTTGATCTCATCCGTACTTACTCCCGGCCTTATCTTCTCCTCCACCAGATCGAGAGTATCCAGGACCAGACGCCCGGCCATCCTGATACCTTCAATGTCCTTGTTCTCCTTGAGCCGAATATTGTATCTTTTTAGATACAGAGCCTTGAGGCTGTCAGACTTCGGGAACTTCTTGCCAAGACAGCACTTTTTGTACTTAAGGCCGCTCCCACAAGGGCAAGGATCATTTCGCCCCACTTTCGCCTTATTGTTTTTCAGGAACATCCTTGTCTTTACCTCGATGTTTGGTTCTAAGCCTAAATATTTACTGCCCAACCCAGACAAGCTGGGAACAAATTGTTTTAATGGCGAAAAAGATACGACCTTTTCAGCCCAAGGTACAGACTATCTTGAATAAGACCTCATTTCTCTTGTCCTCTTCTTCCTTATAGCAAATTAAAACTCCTCAGCGCGTCTGCTATCTCTTTGTTGGTTCCCGCACATTTCTTCATCGCAGCAATCAGTCTGTTCAATTTCTCGGTATCATACTCTTCTGCCACCCTGACCGCCACATCTGACAACTGGCTCTCCATAGCCTTTATCTTTGTTTCAAAAGGCCTTATCATAGTTCTTCGATCCCAAATGGCAAAACCTATTGTTACGGCCACAATTCCTGCAAATGCAGATATTATGGCAATGACCACATTAATCAATTGATCAAACCGCTTGTCCATCGATTCAAACCGCTTGTCCATCGATTCAAACTGCCTGTCCATCGATTCAAACCGCCTGTCCATCGATTCAAACCGCTTGTCCATTTCACGTAAAATAGCCTTTTGCCCCTCTTCCAGCCTCGTAAGCCTCTCTACAATCTCCCTGTCCGTGATCCTTGGCGCAACCTCCACCCCCCAACAGATTGAACAACCAAATACAATCACAATCAAGGCAATAACTGTAGACTTCACCCCTTACACCTCCCTTCTTTTTCACTCATGCGAGAATTCGGAATTTCACAGAACTCCTTACTAAATCTCCTCACATCAAAAACGCCTATCTGCCAAAAATGAAGCCCTGACCCCCTTTTCCCTCTTGCATAAAGCCCAAATTTTCGACCTGTGCGGTTAACAATCTATTGAAGCTCCCCGCAGCAAGCTGCGGAGAATCTTCGACCATACTGTAAGGGACGAACCTAATATTGTAAAGAAAAATAGGCATCCTTCACTCACCAGTTTACACTTTTTTCAAAAAAACGTGTATTATCGAATTGAATACGGATGTTGAAACTGGAAATTCGAAATTAGACAACGCATCTACATCTTTGTGTTTTTCTCAATTTCAAGTTTCAAATTTCACGGCCAAAATACAAGATCAACAAAGTGTAAACTACTTTTGACTTGTCGTGAAGGATGCCGAAAAATAGATAGCTTTCCTGAATTCTATTTCCTTAAGAGCATTGGGTTTCGCTTCGCTCAACCTAACCTGCCGAAAGTAGCCAAAAAGTATTAACGGAAGAATATCCAATCTTTCAGCTTATTTAAAAATCGTCTTGACTATTTTTCATTATTGTGAATAATAGTCGGCATGAAAACAAGAACGCCATATATCAAAATCTGGCAGGATCTTGTTAGTGATAAAAGTATGATATTCCTTATGCAAAATCCCTTTTTCTTCGAGGCCATAGAGCGCCAGGATTCATCGATCCCACTGATTATTCTTGATGAAATCCACAAATACAGGGACTGGAAAAACTACCTCAAAGGCGTCTACGACCAGTTTCATGATAAATACCAATTTCTTGTCTCTGGAAGTGGAAGGCTGGATCTCTATCAGAAAGGAGGGGATTCACTTGCAGGCCGCTATTTCCTCTTTCACCTGTGGCCCTTTACGATCTCCGAGTTAGGGAAAAGGAACCGAGAGATTGGCCTTTTTCTTAATGACCCGTTACAAATAGCGATGGAGTACGCCGATGAACTGAAAGAAATATGGTCGCGGCTGTCTGAATTAAGTGGATTTCCGGAGCCCTATTTGTCAGGACGAATGACGACCTACCGCCGATGGTCAAATATCTATTCACATCAGTTAATACGTGAAGATATTCGTGATCTGACCGGCGTGAAATCTGTCGTAGATATGGAAACGCTCTATCTTTTGTTGCCATCTAAGGTAGGAAGTCCTATCTCCACACCTTCGCTGGCTCGCGACTTGAAAGTATCTTATAATTCTGTTCAAAGCTGGTTGTCGGTTTTTGAGAGATTTTTTCTTAGTTTCAGCATTGGCCCATGGACCCGGAGAATTGCCCGGGCAATTCAAAAAGGACGCAAGGTGTATCTCTGGGATACCCCCAGGATAAAGGAACGCGCGGCCAGGTTTGAAAATATGGTGGCCCTGGAACTATGTCGGGCGGTTGCGGCATGGAATGATATGGGTCATGGAAGATTCTCCATGCATTTTATTAAGAATAAGGAACAGCAGGAAGTGGACTTTCTTATCGCCAACGAGGGTGAGCCCATTGTCTTGGTTGAAGCTAAACTTTCAGACACTGAGCCATCTCCAGCCCTCAGGAAATTCCAGGGGGTTTTGAAAAAGCCGGCGATTCAGCTAGTCGAAGAAAGCAAAGGTTACCGCATGATCCCAAACGGAGACCAGCACATACTGATTGCGCCTGCATACCAGTGGCTTTCAAGTTTGCCTTAGGGTTCGCTCAGAAATAAATTTGCATTTTCAGGAGTTGAGGCACCCGCATGGCAAGGCGCGAGGAGGGCGAATAGCAGGCTATTTAACCGACGAGCAACGCAGCCA
>MAXP01000032.1:0-5518 GCA_001751085.1 Desulfobacterales bacterium C00003060
ATCACCCTACAGCCTCATCCTCTAATATCTGAAATAGATGCCATAACACGAGCCACTTAATGGTTTAGTATTTCTTAATCACCCGGTTTGACTATCTGCTCAATCTACTCGTATTCAAAAATTTATCAATAAATTACAGATGTTACAGAGAATAAAGGATAAAGATAGATCTTCAGATGGCCCTACCAATATGGCAATGTGTCAGCTTTTGATAAGTGGCTAATATTCATTGACATTTTTTTAGAGATCTTTTAACATATTCCTTGTCTGCTATTATAGGAGGACCGTATGAACAAAGTAGATCTTATAGAGGTTCTTAGAGAGGAAACAGGCCTCTCAAGAGGCAAAGCCAAGGAGGTCGTTGAGCTGTTTTTTGATGAAATGTCCAATGCCCTGGCAAATGGTGATCGGGTGGAAATCCGTGGATTGTGCTCCTTTTTTGTGAAGCAATACAAAGCATATGCCGGCAGAAATCCTAAAACCGGAGAGCCCACGCACGTTCCACCCAAAAGGCTGCCTTTCTTCAAATGCGGCAAGGAACTGAAAGAAAGGGTAGACTACAAACAGGTCTAACAAAGGAGGAAATTGTAAATGACGAATCTGACAAATGATCTCAAGGCGGTATCGAAGGAACTCAAGGCGCTTGTCAAGAAGGTGGAAAAAACCATGAAGGCGGTTGACAAACTTCAAAAAACTCAAGCCGTCGTGAAAACGAAAACCAAGGCCAAAACCACAAGAAAGGCCACTGGGAAAAAAGCAGCAGAAAAGAAGACCACTGCAATGACTGCTACTGACGAGGTGGTCAATATCATCCAGAGGGCAAAGGAAGGCATTGATGTCCCTACGCTGGCAAAAAAGACCGGGTTTGAAGACAAGAAGATAAGGAATATCGTCTTCAGGGCGTTTAAGCAGGGCAAGATCACAAAAGCAAGCCGGGGACTTTATGTAGCAACGTAAGGATATTACGATAACACTAACGACAAAACGCGCCATAAGCAGAATCCGGGAAGGTAGTTGGCCTAAGTCCACGCAATCAGTTTTCGGCAGGTTGGTTTAGCGGCGCGAAGAAGATAAAACGTATTTGCAAATCAACATGTTAGCGGAAGAGCACTGAGAATCGGATAGTTCAAATAGCCCAAAAATCGACAGGAGCACATTAGCTGAGAGGCGTGCCAGGCTCAGAAGGGCCGTCCACGGTGATCAATCTGCAGGAGTCCTTATTGGCGGCTGTCAAGACCATACCGTGTGACAAGATGCCCATAAGCTTGGCTGGCTTGAGATTCGCCACCACAACTACTTGTTTTCCCACGAGATCCTCTGGCTTGTGACTCTCTGCGAGGCCTGCAACGATGTTGAACTCTTCTCCCGCATGGACCCTCAATTTCAGAAGCTTTTTGGACCTTGGCACTAGCTCGGCATCGAGCACTGTGGCAACCCGAAGATCTATTCTCTGAAAAATCTCCATAGAGATCTCGGGCTTCCTGTGAGGCATTTCGTCCGTTGGTTCGAGTGTCTCGTGTCCTGTGGATTGGGCTTTATCTTGTTCAATTCTCGGAAACAAACTTACAGTTTTTGGAAGCTTCGTTCCAGGGATGGTTCGCCCCCAGACGTCGAGGTCTTCGAATTTCTGAAAGGCATCTGCTGATGGCAATCCAAGGTGCTTCTGCATAAGCTGGGCAGTCCTTGGCATGACGGGATAGATGAGTCCTGCAATGACACGAAGCCCTTCCATCACATTGTAAAGGACTGCCTGAAGCTGTTCGCGCTGGGCCTTTCTCTTTGCGAGTTCCCACGGAGCGGTTACGTCTATGTATTTATTAGTCTGGTTAATGAACCGCCAAATAGCCATAAGGGCCTTGTTGAAGGCAAATTCTTCCATAGCTTCCCGGCATTCCCGAACAGATCTTAAAGCAGCCGACTTCATGTCCAGATCCAAATTGCTTTCCGGAGCCAGATCGCCCTTCGGCACAATCCCCTCAAAATATCTGTGTATCATGGTCAGGCTCCGGCTAAACAGATTTCCGAGGTCATTGGCCAAGTCGGAATTAATACGCTGGACAAGTGCCTTTTCGCTAAAATTGCAATCAAGGCCAAAGACCATCTCACGCATGAGGAAGTATCGAAAGGCATCTGCGCCGTACTGATTCTTTAGATCAAGCGGTTCAACCACGTTCCCAAGACTTTTGGACATCTTGCTTTCGTCCACATTCCAGTAACCATGAACATTCAGGTGCCGGTATTGGGGGATACCTGCAGCTCTTAACATGATTGGCCAGTATATCCCGTGTGGTTTGAGGATATCTTTGGCTATCACGTGATGGACATTCGGCCAGAACCTCTTGAACAGATCGCTGTCAGGATATCCCAACGCAGAGACATAGTTCAGAAGAGCGTCGAACCAGACATAGGTAACATATCGATCATCAAAGGGAAGTGTGACACCCCATTGGAGCCTTGTCTTGGGACGGGATATACAGAGATCTTCCAGGGGTTCGCGCAAAAAAGCAAGCACCTCGTTCCGATAACGCTCAGGTCTAATGAAATCCGGACGTGTCTCAATGTACTCGACGAGCCAGTCCTGGTATCGGCTCATCCTGAAAAAATAATTCGATTCCCTGATAACTTCAGGAACCGTGTTGTGGTCCGGGCATCTGCCATCCACCAACTCGCGTTCTGTATAAAAACGTTCACATCCAAAACAGTATGCTCCTTCGTATTCGCTGAAGTAAATATCTCCGGCATCATAGATTTTCTGCAGGATCTCCTTGACGACCTTGACGTGAACATGGTCTGTCGTGCGTATGAAATAGTCATATTCTATGTCGAGTTCAGGCCACAACGTTTTGAACAGTTCACTGACCTGTTCCGCATAGACAAGTGGACTCAAGCCCTCATCCTTGGCCGCTCGGACCACCTTGTCGCCATGTTCATCCGTTCCTGTAAGAAAGTAGGTCTCCTGGCCGCACATCCTGTGGAATCGATTAAGGACATCGGCCACAACCGTCGAGTAAGCATGACCTAAATGAGGCCGGGCATTCACGTAATAGATGGGTGTTGTAACGTAGAATGGATTCAAACTCTTTTCTCCTTGATTATCTCGTTGATTCCCACATCAAGCTCTCGTCCCTTGTCAGTCTTGATAGTGATCGTTTCTTTCAATATGTTTTGCCTGAGGACCTTTCCATCCCCTTTTTTGGTGCTGACGTACTTGCCGCAAGCGGGCAATTGAGACTTGAGCAGGCAGTAAGTCTCATACTCGAATGCCAAACAGCACATAAGTCGTCCACACAGGCCTGAGATCTTAGTGGGATTCAGTAACAGACCCTGCTCTTTAGCCATTCGGATTGACACTGGTTCAAAGTTGTCCATAAAGGCAGAACAACACAGTGTATTGCCGCATCTTCCCATACCGCCGCACATCTTTGCCCGATTGCGCACTCCGATCTGGCGTAGTTCAATACGTAGCCGGAAAGCCTTAACCAGCATCTTGACCAACTCTCGAAAATCCACACGCCCGTCAGCCGTGAAATAAAACGTCAGCTTGGTTCCGTCGAACAGGATTTGCGCTGACACGAGGTTCATTTCAAGCCCTAATTCATTGATGCATTTCAGACAATATGCATAGGCCGACCTCTCTATCTCAATATTCTTTCTGTGCTGGGTAATATTCTCTTCGTTTGCTAAGCGATAGACCCTCCCTATAGGAATCTTGAACTCCTCTTTTCCAGCAGACCTTGGGGGTGTGACTACCGTGCCGAATTCCAAACCGTGCTTGGTTTCCACAATCACATGAGCGCCGCAGGAAAGCACAAAAAGGCCAGCATCAAAATTCTGACTCTTCCCTCCCGGCCTGATGCTGACACCGACTATTTTGCCCATAACGTGTCTGAATTCTTAGCTCGTGCCGGCTTCCTTCATTTGCCGGTTTGCACTTTTTGCGGGAAAGGCATCGTATCTTCTCAATAACCTGAGCCGACAGGTGGTTAAAAGGCGAAAGCTGAAAGCTCAAAACTGAAAGCTCAAAGCTCAAGGCTCAAAACTGAAAGCTGAAAGGAAGAAAAGCTAAGAGCATGAAAATTAATTGCCTGCCAGGGGACTCCGTTTCAGGAAATTTCCCCGAACTTTTTGAGAAGTTACTGCTTGACAACCTAAACAAAGACGCATCATCATCACCTCTAAGACCAGGCGAGGATTTGAATTGCGTGAAATGGCGGTTTGCGCCGCATATACAGACCATACCTTTTCCAAAAGCTCATTGATCGTCTCCCCTTGTGATGCGTGCTCGATCTTGGTCATAAAGTCCTTGTTGATAATCCTCTCAGGAGAGATTTTAGACATGATAACGTCCCTGAACCAGGTCAAAATCAGGTCCAGGGCATCGACCAATTTATCTTTGTCTCTGGCCAGAACATCGGCGAAGAAAAAAATAGGCTGAACCGATTTTATTGAAAGGGAGGCGATTTGCTCAAGGATATTCGTGCGCCAGACAGACCACTTCTCTGCATCTACTGACAGAGCCTTGCCTAAGCTTCCCTTGACCGCCACAGCAAGTGTCGTTGCCATTTGTCTATCAAGGCCCTTCTGCTCCATAAGCACCTTGGTAACCTTTTCATACGGAATTGGTCTGAAGGCAATTTTCTGGCACCTGGAAACAATGGTGGATAGCAGGTCCGTTGTCTGACCTGCCGTAAGGATTATGACCGTGCCTTTGGGTGGTTCCTCCAGGATCTTGAGAATAGCATTGGATGCTTCAAGTGTCATCGCCTGCGCGTCATTGATTATCACGATGCGCCAGTTTCCCTCAAGTGGCGCAAATCTCAGTTGCCTGGACACTTCACGGACCTGGTCGATCTTGATAAAGCTGCCTTCAAGTTTTACGGTAATCATATCCGGGTGGCATCCGGAAATCACCTTCTGACACGAAGGACACTTACCGCAGGCCCAAACGCCCACAGGGCTCAAGCAGTTGAGGGCCATACCCAAGCCCTTTGCCGTTTTCTGTTTGCCAATTCCATCGGCCCCTGTAAACAACAGTGCGTGTGGAATGCTCCTCTTCTCAAGCATTTTGGTCAAACGCCGGACAGGGCGTTCCTGACCGATGACAGATTGCGGTTCAAGCCTCATTTGAATCTGCCTTATCTTCAAACCACCACTCATCTGAAGCGGTATCCAGAATTTGCTTTGCCAGGGATTGTCCAGCGCTGGTTCGCAGCCGGCCCACCACATGCGGGAGCCAGGCCCTGGGCCCATTGTTTCCTGCGTCATGCAAGGCTTTCAGTTCCAAGACAAGCGCCAACTGGTCTGCGTCGTGGGCAAGTTTGGCTTCCAGGCTCTTTGCCCCATTGAACTCTTCAATAAGATCGGCTACCGCCTTACCAAAGGGAAGATCCTTAGTAAGGTCAGCAATAGCCTTGGATTCGTCTACCGCAAGGTACTTCTTTTGAACATAGTTGAGATCCCCGATTCTTGCCTCAGCGAGATCGTGAATCAGGCACATTTGAAGAAGCTTGAGAGGGTC
>MAXP01000032.1:5540-5941 GCA_001751085.1 Desulfobacterales bacterium C00003060
TGCCCGACCCCAAGAAGTGAAACCCTGTCCTTGGGATCTCTTTCAAGAACCTGGCTTCAAAAAGCAAATTTGCTATGGCCTTCATATTCTTCTTAATCTATACAATCGGGACGACAAAGGCAACCACAAAATAACTTGACACCCTAATGAGCCTCCTGTAACGTCCGCCTAAGGTTGCATGTGTCTCAACAAGGGCGTAAAGTCTTCCAGGAAGGCCTTGGCCGGAGTTATTGGAAGCAGTGAGTTTGACCACTCATCCAAAATCCGTGCTGTTTTCAAGGCGTGAGCCGCAAATCCGAAATCCGAAATACTAATATAAGACGCGCTATGCCGGTCTCAGCCAGCAATGACATCGTTCAAATGATTCTCCACTCAGGACTCATGGTTCGTTTTGTCCTGTT
>MAXP01000032.1:5977-10333 GCA_001751085.1 Desulfobacterales bacterium C00003060
AAGGCACGCAAACAATCGGCTGATTTCCTTGATCTTTTTTGGAACAGCCGCGGTCTTTCTGAGGCCCTTGCAGCCGCAAAGCATCTCCGGTATAGTCCTATCGCCAAGATCTTTAGTGTGGCCTATCTTGAGCTTAAAAAAGTGAACAAGTCACAATCATCCTCCTCGGGTGTTGACGTGACAGATGAAGTGCTGCTGAGCCAGAAGATGGTTGCGGTTGACAACATCAAGCGGGCTCTTAGGCGAGCTGTAAACATGGAACTGACCGTATTGGGCAGGGCCATCCCTTTCTTGGCAACGACCGGAAACACCACACCTTTTATAGGTCTTTTCGGTACTGTGTGGGGGATCATGAACTCCTTCCGGGGAATCGGGCTGAAAGGTTCTGCCAGTTTGGCCGTTGTGGCCCCGGGTATTTCAGAGGCCCTCATCGCCACAGCCGCAGGATTGGCCGCTGCAATACCCGCTGTTGTAGCTTACAATTATTTCACAAACAAGGTTCGTGTTCTGGAATCTGAAATGCATAATTTCTCGGCCGACTTTTTGAACCTCATCGAACGAGATCTGATGAGGCGAAAGGATAAGTAGGTACATAGCTATGCAGGGAAGCAACAGCCCTTTCATGTCTGATATCAACGTAACGCCCCTGGTAGACGTGATGTTGGTCCTGCTTATCATTTTTATGGTCACAGCCCCTATGATGATGCAAGGGGTACATGTATCACTGCCTCAAACCACATCCAAACCCCTTCCTGCAGAACAGGAGCATCTCATCATCACTGTTGACGGCAGCCGGCAGATCTATATCAATGATTATAAAGTAGCTCTGGATGCCCTCGAGGCCAAATTGAAAAAGATCTATGAAGGCCATCCAGACCAAAAAGTCTACCTCCGTGCTGACAAGAACGTGCCTTATGGAATCGTCGTCCGCGTTATGTCGGAGGTGAAGGGGGCTGGTGTCAAGAAACTGGGGATGGTCACAGAACCTCAGGAAAAGATCAAAAAGAAACAATAGCGGAGAGAACTGAGATCATGCCTGCCCGAATGGATGTTTTGGATCTGGGCGGTGACACGACCCGAATCTGGCTCAGGATGGTGGTCTTTTCTATATTGTTCCATATCCTTCTTTTTTCCGGTCTTATCTTTTTGCCAGACTTGCAATTTTCCAAACCGTACCCGCCTTCTGCGGTTGAGGTGGATCTGGTAACGCTCCCCCGTATGCAATCCAAGCCAGAAGCAAAATCCAACCAGGCATCCTCTTCCAGGGCTGAGGTAAAAAAAGCCCCTGTTAAACCAGTGAAACTCGCAGAACACCAGGAACCTCCAAAGCCGGCAAAAAAGCCGGAAGTGGTGAAACCAAAGGAAAAACTGCTGCAGTCTGTGGAGACAAAGCCTGATGACGCCCCTGCCAAACCGGTATCTACGGCTCAAAAACCGTTGCAGGTCAAGAAATCACTCAAGAAAAAGACCTACAATGCCTCCAAGGTTATCAGGAGTGCAATCGCAAGAATCGAGAAGGAGGCCCACAGCTCAAGGCCCAGTTCCGTGCTCCAGGCCATTGGTAAGCTAAAAGAAGAAGTTGAAAGTCAGGGAAGTGTTGTTATGCGGGGCCGTATGGGCAGAGGCGGGGTGAGCAAGAAAACTCTTGAGCTTCTGGATATCTACAACGCTGAAATCTGGCATCGGATACAGAAAAACTGGGCCTTTTCCGAGGAGATGGTTCGAGGCCGTATTGACTTAGAAGCCACAATCATTGTGAAGATAATGAAAAAAGGTGAGATACGGGACATCTGGTTTGAAAAAAGGTCGAGCAACAGCTATTTTGATGATTCGGTCTTCAAGGCCGTGAAAAAATCTGATCCGTTACCTTCATTGCCTCCGGGATATCTCGGCCCGTATTACGAGGTTGGTTTTAGATTCAACCTTTCTGAATTGCAGAAACGATTCTGATGATTGTTGTCAGAACATGAGTTCAACAGGTCGTATGAAACAAAAGCGATTACATATAGGCTTAATTCCTGTGCTTTTTATCGCACTGGCGGCCTGTTCAAACGGACTTTGCCACGCGCGCACCTACATAGATATTAACGCTCCCTATCTCAGAAAGATCCCAATCGCCATCCCGATTTTCAAGGACATGGCTGAAGGGCAAAGCGACGCTCAGATCTCAAACGTGCTTTGTGATCTCCTGACAGAAACAATAAACTTTACGGGTTTTTTTAAGATACTTGACCGCGAAAGCTTTCTCGAGGACCCCCAAAAGGCGGGTCTAAAACAATATACAATCAATTTCAAAAACTGGACCGATATCGGCGCCGAACTTCTGATAAAGGGTGGGTTCTCCCTTAGTGGGGACAAGCTTGTTGTTGAACTTCGGCTGTTTGACACCTTTGGTGGCCGTCTGATCCTTGGCAGGCGATATGAGGGACGACAAAAGGATTATAGGCGCATGGTCCATCGCTTCTGTGATGAAGTGATACTTCGCTTAACGGGCCACCCTGGTATCTTCAATACCCGGATTGCATTCCTGTCAACCTCAACAGGAAACAAGGAAATATATATTGCTGATTTCGATGGACACGATCCAAGACAGTTTACCAACAGTGGGACGATCACACTGTTTCCTTCCTGGTCCTCGGATGGCAAGTGGTTGGCCTATACGGATTACAGGCATGGAAAACCAGAGCTTTTCATCAGGCACACTAAAGAGAAACAGGGCACTGTAGTCGCTTTTAAGGGCTCAAACATCACACCGGCCTGGGTGCCGGGTCAGTTTGCTCTGGCTGCGTCTCTCTCCCATGAAGGCAACCCATCGATCTATCTGTTGAGCGGAAAAGGAAAGATTATCAGGAAATTGACACACTATTGGGGCATCAATGTTGCCCCTACGTGGTCGCCTGATGGTAAAGAGTTTGCCTTTGTTTCGGACCGATCAGGATCTCCCCAAATCTACATCAACAACGTCAAAAATGGCAACGTGCGCAGGCTGACCTACAAGGGACGTTACAACGCATCACCCCAGTGGTCACCCGGTGGCAAGCACATAGCCTATACGGGATTGAATAACGGTCATTTTGATACTTACCTGATTGGAATAGATGGGCAAGGCCCAACTCAACTGACCCGGGACGCTGGAAACAACGAATCCCCAACCTGGTCTCCGGACGGGACCCTTATTGCCTTCAGTTCCACCCGGGAAGGGCCATCCAGAATCTATGTGATGAATGCCAACGGAACGGACCAACGTCGTCTCTTGCTCCTTGAGGGGGAGCAGACGAACCCGAGTTGGTCACCCCGGATCACAGGCGATTAGTGTTCCCATGGCATTACGGGATTTGAGTGCTTGACTTTCTTTCAGGTTTCAAGTATCAGAACAGGAAGTTGAGATTGTTTGCTTCAGAGGAGGAGGAATTATGACAAATGGATTTTTGAGGGCTTTGGCCATTTTGTTGCTGATTGCAGGATTCATGCTTGCGCCTTCCTGTGCCAAAAAAAAGGTTAAGTCTGATCCTGGTGTGATTTCTGCAGCAGACGCAGAGCGTCTGGCGGCCGAGGAGGCCAGGTCATCACAGGAGGCGGAGGCATTGCGAGAGCAGCGTATAGAGGAAGAACGTCTGAAAGAACAGGAGTGGGAGACCAGAGAGCGTGAAGAGAGGGCAGAGAGGGAAAGATTCCTGAACGTTGACGTACACTTTGAGTTTGACAAATCGACGCTAACTCCTGAAACAAAGGAAATCCTCACGGGTAAGGCAAAATGGCTTATGGCACATCCCAAGGTTGCGGTTATTATCGAAGGCCATTGTGACGAGCGTGGGACCAATGAATACAATATTGCCCTCGGAGATCGGCGTACTCGGAGTGTCGAAAGGTTCCTCTTAGATCTGGGGGTTCAGCCGGAACGCATGACAACGATTAGTTATGGTGAGGAAAAACCTGTTGATCCCAGTCACAACGAAGAGGCTTGGGCCAAAAACAGACGGGTCCATTTTGTTATTGTCTAAGGGTATATCTCATCATCGGTATTTCCTTTGATCCCATCAAGCGATCAAAGGAAGCACTCCGCTGTATCTTTATCTCCGAAAGAATGTCCCAATTTACGAAAAGCCATTTGCAATTCCTCAAAAGCCCGCGTAATCCCCAGATGGTCTCTATTAGGTTGCCACGTAGGGCTTGTTACCATAACTTCAAGGGAACCCGAACTTTTTGAGAAATTACAGGCATCCTTCATTGACCAGTTTACACTTTTTTCGAAAAAGCGTGTATTATCGAATTGAATGGCGATGTTCGAACTGGAAATTCGAAATTTGAAATTAGGTAACGCATCTACATCTTTGTGTTTTTCCCAATTTCAAGTTT
>MAXP01000033.1 GCA_001751085.1 Desulfobacterales bacterium C00003060
CTCCGGTCTTATCGCCTACAGCGAGTGTGATCTCTCGCCTCACCTCTATTTCATCTTTCAAATAGCCCTTTTCCTCCACGAGTAACCGTGCTATTTTCTGCTTTTCCCTTTCATCAAGGGTATCAGCAAGGATCTCGCCGGTTATGAAATCCAGTGTTTCCCCCAAGACGACTTGATATGCACACATTTTCTCTTTCCTCCATCTGGACAATGGCTGCAGATTTGGCCAACATACAGGAATATCAAAACACTTTCAAGGCTTGATCACAGCACCCAATAGCCCCGCAAGGCTATGGTCCTTAAGAAAAAGATTTTGGGGCTCAACATAGCCTCGTAGCGAAAAACAGCGGGTTACGGGTTCCAAGCAAGCTCAAAGCTGAAAGCTCAAGGCTCAAAGAAAAACCATGATTCTGCTGCTTTCAGCTTTGAGCTTTGAGCCTTCCATTAGCAACAACAAACTTAGGTGTTACTGAGCCTTTACTGTACTCCAAAAACATTATCTTGAAATCTATAACAATGGTATTCGATCGTCAGCACGATTGGCTCATCTACAGCCAAAAGGATAGGTGACATGTACGCTCATCAACAGACTCTGGCCCGGCCTGTTCAATGTGTCGGCGTAGGGCTCCATTCAGGCAAGGAAGTCAATTTGACTATCAAACCTGCACCAGTCAACCATGGCATCAAATTCGTACGATCCGATTTGCCCCACAGACCTGTTATAAGCGCCCATTTTCGAAACGTTGTTGACACTAGTCTCGCAACCACGCTCGGGACCGATGGAGTGATTGTTTCTACAATTGAGCACTTGATGGCCGCTCTTTCAGGCCTTCAAATAGATAACGCCTTGATTGAGATGGATGCATACGAAGCCCCTATCATGGACGGCAGCGCTGGGCCGTTTACCTCCATGATAAGAGAAGCCGGAATCAGGATCCAGTCAGGAAAGCGTTATACATTTGTGGTCAAGAAACCGATCGAGATGGCAGAAGAAGACAGAAAGGTCGGGCTTTATCCCTCAGACACGCTTAGGATTTCTTGCACTATAGATTTCGAACATCCACTCATAAGGCATCAGTCTTATACCATTTCGCTAATCGATGGCCTTTTTGAGAAGGAGATCAGCCGAGCCAGAACCTTTGGGTTCCTTCATCAGGTCAATTATCTGAAGAGGAATGGGTTTGCCAGGGGTGGCTCCCTGGAAAACGCTGTAGTGATCGACCAAGACAAAATATTGAACCGGGAAGGGCTTCGCTATGAAGACGAATTTGTCCGCCACAAGGTGCTTGACTGTATCGGAGACCTGTCATTGCTTGGGATGCCCTTCATAGGTCATATTGTAGCTCACAAATCTGGACACGCCCTTAATCACGCTTTATTGAAAAAGTTCATTGACCAAAAGGCCTGCTGGGAGACCATGCCGGCCCCTGCCCTCTTACCATAGCGCCTCTCGACTTGAGGCTCCCCTGCCACTCTTGGGCACTATCATTTAATCCCTTGCAATTTCAGCCCCGGTTGGTTACCATAAATTTGATCTGCTTTGTCCTGTTGTGGAATCAATTGCGACTGAACAACCGATCATAACGCCTTCGGAAGAAGTCTTTTTGCCAGTCATTGCAAGGAACGAAGTGACGTGATTTCAAGCAGTTGTGGTTAGGTTGTGGAATTACGGAGACCCCGGTTCATATGCAAAAAAGGCTTCCCATATTCGCGCTGTGCCTGTTCTTGTTAATTTCAGGCGTGACTTGGGCTCAAGATGCCAGGATAAGCGACGTCATCGTCACCAATACCAGGGATGATCTCGTACTGTATTTTAGAATCCAGGACTGTTTCACCAAAAAGCTGGAAGAGGCGATCTTGAATGGTGTTCCTACCACATTTACTTTCCTGGCCTCGCTTTACCGTGTTCGAGATTTTTGGAAAGACGAAAATCTCGCCAGCCTGGAGGTCCACCATACCGTCAAGTATGATAACTTGAAGAATGAGTTTGTAATTACACGTAGCGAACATGGTGACAAACCGGTCATTGTCAACACCCTGTCTGAGGTCAAGAAGATCATGGCCGAAATAAAGGATCTAAAAATTGCCAAGCTTGAATCCCTCGAGAGAAACCAACT
>MAXP01000034.1 GCA_001751085.1 Desulfobacterales bacterium C00003060
TTGGTGAAAGTGCCGACATCAAGAACGACCGTGAGGATACGGCTGATAACACAGGAGATGACAAGGCTTCTTGAGGAGATAACGCCCCATTTTTCCTCGTGAAGATAAGGGCATCAGTATTTGTGCTGAAATACAACCCAATAATTTAATGGACAAAATGCTTTATAAATTGGTAAAAAGAAATAAGTTGTACAGGAGGTTGGGTTGAGGAACGAAACCCAACAACACAAGAACGGTGGCGTGGAATTGCGGAATGATTATTAGAACAATGTTGGTTCACAAAATGGTCTTGTGTTGGGTTGCTTCGCTTAACCCAACCTACTGACTACTGACTACTGACTATTTTTGACAGGATTAACTGGATTAACAAGATCATGAATACATCCTGTAAATCTCGTCTAAAAAACAAAGCCGAGCAGGTTGGGTTTTTGTGGAGCGTCTATCGAAACCATGTTTCCGTGAAGCCGGGGATCTCTGTCGGTTGGGTTGAATGAAATGAGACCCAACAATGACTGCAAGGGTAATATTTAAGATGTGGATTGGGGATCGGTTTGGGAGGAAGATTGAATTAACGCAAGAAAGATGGCAACATATTGTGAAGGAACATCCCGAATTGGAAGAATTGAAGGATGTTATTGGTGAAGTCTTATCGAATCCTGATTATGTAAAAAGAAGCAAAAGGGATGAAAATGTTGAGTTATTCTATAAAGTTGAAACTAATTTGTATGGCGGTAAGTTTCTATTAGTAGTAATAAAAGTGAATGCGCGCTGTTTTGTCTTAACAGCTTATATTACCGATACGATCAAAAAAGGAGAGACAATATATGATAAACACTCTGAGAATGGCTTATGACAAGGAAGGGGACATCTTTGATATTTCTCTTGGAGAACCCAGGGAAGCAATTTCCACGGAAATCGAAAATGATTTGTTCATAAGGACAAATCCTGACACTAATGAAGTCGTGGGGATTTCAATCCTTAATTTTGAAAAATGGTTTGAAGACATTAAAGATTTTCGCACATTACCTATAGTGGGGACTTTTGAAATTCCAGCTAAAGCTGCATAAGTTGACCTTTCGGGATTTCGTAATGGTTCACCGGTGGAAAAACATTTGACAGGATAACAGGATAGACATGATCTTAATCCAGTTGTTCCTGTTGATCCTGTCAAGAAGAACTGAAGTGTTACGAAAATACACGTATGGAGTACGAACTTAGGGGCTTCGCCCCAATTGGAATGATGGAATAATGGGTAATGGGAAAACAGGGTAATGGTCTACTGGCAAAATCTCTCTTGACAGAGAAATCAGGAAATGGATAATTTCCTTTTAAAGCCAACATACTTTCGTGTTTTCGTGATTGATTTTGAATAGTTTCTTAACCGCACAGCTCCAAACAACTTAGCGCTTATGGGGATGGCTCTTTGCCTTGATTTAAGTTGATGCCCATGTGGAAACACCGGATGGGCACAAGGAGGATTGCACTATGAACGCATGGACAAAAAGACTGCTGGTTCTTGTAATGGTAACGGCTTTGGTCTCTACAACTGCGGGGCTATCAGCCCTCGCCCAAGACCAGAATCTGACAAAAGAAACCACTGCAGAGGAAATGATCGCAGACCTGATCTTGCTCAGACCTCTCGGGATAGTGTCAACCGCCGTAGGCTCCGTTTTTTTTATTGTCTCACTTCCTTTCAGCGGGCCTAGCAGAACTGCTGACGAGGCTTTTTTTAGGCTGGTGGCAGACCCCGCCACTTTCACTTTTGCCAGACCTCTGGGAAATGTGGACTTCTAAGTTCTAATTACGGCATCGAACAGTTGACAACTACACCAAAATATACTATAAAGAGCGTTATTATTTCTTAACGACTTGTATCCCTTGGCTGCTTATCGGAAGGCAGCAACAATAAACGAGGCACAGGCTCTTAACAGATGGAGGTAAAAGTCATGTCTGCACAAGAAAAACCTCTGACGATGGATCGAAGACGTTTCTTGAAACTGTCGGGCATCTTGGGTGTAGGTTTTGCTACTGGCGGGTTGCTACCCATTTCAGAAAGCGTAGCATTTAACAAGAAACTTTACAAGGTCACTAAGACACGCCCGGCCATGGGGACTTTTGTGTCCATAACACTCATGCACCCATCAAGGACAGAGGCCGAAAATGTGATCGGAAAAGCCTTTGAGGAAATGGATCGTGTAATCTCGCTGATGGATCGTTATAGGTCGGATTCTCCCATAGGCATTCTTAACGAGCAAGGAAGCCTGGCAGATTTGCCTCCTGATGTGGCCAGTGTGCTCGACCGTTCCCTACATTTTTATCAGTTGAGCAACGGCGCCTTTGACATGACCGTACAACCCTTGGTGGATCTTTACAAGAGGCACTTTGAGACAAAAGGTCTCCCGCCGTCCGAAACTGACCAGAACAAGGTGCTGGCCTTGGTGGATGCCAGTGCAGTCCAATTTGATGGCAGATCGGTTCGATTCAAAAAAGATGGCATGGGAATTACCCTGGACGGGATTGCCAAGGGCTATGTCATCGACTGTGCAGCCGATCTTATTAAAGGGCACGGTATCAAGCATACCCTGATAAATGCGGGCGGTGATATCCGCGTTGCAGGCGGAAAACAGAATGGGACACCTTGGAAGGTGGGGGTCCAGAACCCCGACAAGGAGGGGCCGTACTTGGATATTGTGAAGATGAAGGATGGTGCCATGGCGACCTCGGGCAATTACGAGATCTATTTTGATGAAGAGAAGCTATATCACCATATTGTTAGTCCCAGTACAGGTCTTTCACCCAGGCAAAGCGAAAGCGTTACTGTCACGGCCTCAAGTGTGATGGACGCAGATGCCCTTTCAACGGCTGTTTTTGTGCTGGAACCTGATGCAGGGAGAGGTCTCATTGAAGGGATCCACGGAACAGCATGCCTTATTCTTGGCCATGACAAAAAACGCATCGCCTCAAGGGGCTGGCCCTGTTAGATACCGGTAGATACCGGTTTTACGAGTGGAAAAACGGAATAGATGACTGAAAAAAAGCCGCCATTTTTTTGGCGGCTTTTTTTGTGTACCGTATATCCCGTTCCAGGGTTCAGCCTTTTCAGAACTCACAATAAAAAGGCTAACCGCTCCGAGCGGTTAGCCTTTTACAGGAGGAAAGCCGATGAAGAAATATCCTCATTGACAATCGTTTTCAGAATATCGCAACTATGATGCCAAGATGTTCCATTTGAAGGAAGATTTTTTCTTGGCTTGCGGCCTACTGAAGGGGCAGGCTGCTAACATCCTGATTTCTTTACGAAGAACACCTTGCAATAATTCTGACAGATCGACACAACCGGCATAGAACCGCTTCGGCAAATGACTATTTGGACCCTTCAACCCTGACCGATTTGTACAATTTTTTGTACAGGCTATACCAAAATGGTCCTTAACTCATTGATTTTGCAAAGAATCCAGCAAGATGCCAACTTTTTGAACAAAACAGCACACGAGCCGGCTTAACTACTTGATCTCATAGATAAAAAGAAAAAGTGTCAACTTTTTGAACTCCAACTTCAGCATTCTGTCACAGAAGATTGTGTTTTTTCAAGCGATAGTGCAGATTGTTACGGGGAATCCCAAGAATTTGGGCCGCCCGAGACTGCACATTATTTGATAGGGAAAGAGCCTTTTCAATCAGCCTCTTTTCAATGGCATCCAGCGTTTCGGGAAGATTGGAAAGTCTCTGCCAGTCTATTGGAATCTCAAGATCTGCAAAACCCACAAGGTCCTTGGGCAGATCGTCCAAGGTGATCTCGCTGCCCCTGCTGAAAAGCACAGCCCTCTCAATAGCATGCTCAAACTCCCTCACATTCCCAGGCCAGGAATGATTACATAAAAAGCTCATGGCTTCAGGGGAGATTGTCATCTCCCCTCTGTTCGCTTCCCCGGCATATTTGTTCACAAAGTGGGCTGCCAAGAGAGGGATGTCTTCGGAGCGCTTCCTCAAAGGCGGTAGTTCAATATGAATAACGTTCAGGCGAAAATACAGGTCTTCCCGGAAACGACGCTGTTCCACTTCTGCCTTGAGGTCCTTGTTTGTTGCCGCAATCAGACGCACATCCACAGCAATGGATTTGGTGCCTCCAACTCGCTCAAAGGTCATCTCTTCCAGCACTCGCAGGAGATTAACCTGCAGGGGGACTGGGACTTCACCGATCTCATCAAGAAACAAGGTGCCTTTGTCCGCCAGCTCAAACCGGCCCTTTCTCATGGAAGTGGCGCCAGTAAATGCCCCCTTTTCGTGACCGAAGAGCTCACTTTCCAGCAGGGTTTCCGTAAGAGCTGCACAACTGACTGCCACAAAGGGTTTGTTTCGGCGAGGGCTGTTAAAATGAATCGCTTTTGCAATCAGTTCCTTGCCAGTGCCGCTTTTCCCTGTGATCAATACCGTGGATTTTGTGGGTGCTACCCTCTGAATAGTATCAAATACGGCCTGCAAGGCCCTGCTCTTGCCAATAATGTTGTCAAAACGATAGCGGTCTTCTAAGGCCCGGACAAGACGCCGATTCTCCTTTAGAATCCTGTAAGTCTGAACCGCTTTGCCCACTATCTGCTTCAACGTTTCATTCTTAAAGGGCTTCGGGATGAAGTTGAAGGCACCCAATTGCATGGCCCCAACGGCTTTTTCGACAGTACCATAGGCTGTCATCATGACCACCGGCAAATCAGGGACCTTTCCTTTGATACACCTGAGAAGCTCTATGCCGTCCATGGTGGGCATCTTCATATCTGTAAGGACTAGATCTAAGTCTGTGGTCTCCACGATCTCAAGGGCCCGTTGGGCACTGTCGGCTGTCAGAGTTTCATACCCCTCACCCGAAAGAAAGGCACTCAGGACCACAAGGTAGTTCTTCTCATCATCCACAATAAGGATTGTTTCCATATTCGATTCATCCGTTATTCGTTGTGCGACTGTCGATTCACTAATCACGATCCACTGGAAGGGTAATGGTCACTTGAGCCCCCTTTTCCAAACGATTTTCAATCTCAATAGTGCCGCCGTGGCCCTCAATTATTTTCTTTACAATAGGAAGCCCGAGTCCGCTTCCTTTGTCTTTTGAGGTAAAAAAAGGTTCCCAGATCTTGATAAGGGATTCATCTTTGATCCCAGATCCCTCATCGGCAAAAACGATCATCAGTGTATGTCTCCGGGCGGATACCTCAATGTATATGGCTCCGCCTTCCGGCATCGCCTGCATGGCATTCATCAAGATATTCAAAAAGGCCTGATATAGAAACCCTGGATCGGCCTGTATCTCCGGGATATCAGTGCCAAACCGCCTATGGATCTCGAAGCCGTTCTTGTTGATCTCAGGGGTAAGGAACGTGACGTTTTTCTCCAGGATCT
Source organism: Desulfobacterales bacterium C00003060 (assembly GCA_001751085.1). Lineage (GTDB taxonomy): Bacteria > Desulfobacterota > Desulfobacteria > Desulfobacterales. Next base: position 5,392 of record MAXP01000034.1, read on the forward strand.
CATCCACTTTGCAGGGCATAAAGGTTGGTTCCCGGGGCCTGGCAAAATTCATAAAATCAGTAACAATGCCGTCGAGTCGGCCGGCTTCCTGAACAATGACGTCTGCAAGCTGGACTTCATGGTCCGTGCGGGCCATCTTCTGCTTCAAGAGTTCTGCACTGCTGCTAATGATTCCTAATGGGTTGCGGATCTCATGGGAAATGCCCGCCACCATTTCGCCAAGACTGGCTAACCGCTCAGCATAGCTCAACTTTTCCTTTAGAAGGAGTCGCTCTTGCGCCCGCTTTTCGATAATCTTCTCACCCCGTTTGACAACATATCTAAGGATAAGAAAAAGGATGCCCATAATAGCCGCAGATGTGGCAATAATCCTGTATTTAAAATTAATAATGGTCCTGTAATCATCTGACAGGTCCTGAACGATCTCGAACACCCCGAGGATGGGCCCCTCGATATTTGACAGAGGCTTTTCAGCCCTCAAAGCCACATAAGTTCTCAGCTCGCTTTCTCTCGGGGCCCCGAACAACATACCCCAGGATCCTCCTCTGCGAATCAGCTTGGACCGTGATTTCCCAAGAAGAGCCTGCTGATAATCAATGTCTCCCAAGCCTTTTCTCCCCACTAGTTCTTTGTCAAAGCTGTAGAAGATCACGTTCTGCTTAAGGTCAAAGATGTTGACCATGTCCACACTGAAGCTATGAAGGGTGTTCCTTACCACTTGGTCAAGGCGCTCAAAGAGGACTTTGTTCCGTAGTTGAATGACTTGACCAAACTGGAGGGCCGCAGGTATGATGAACTGGAGGAAGACCTGATGGTTGAGATTCTCCGCCATCAAGAGGGCGTAATCTTCACTCTTTTTTAAAAGCACCTCTTCTGCCCGCCGGGCGATCACCATAGACAAGACCAAAGAGCCCAGAAGGATTACAATAAGACTGGTAAAAGTAAAATACTTGACGAGCTTGAAGGGCTTTATCTGTTGTATGTCCTTTGCGTCCATTCCCAATTGCTCGATAGACCATTATGCGGCAAGGCCTAATCTCCTTGCCTTTTAAAGCGATCTGTTCGGATCTCTTCTATGCGTCGATCTATAGCTTTTCAGAAAAATACTTGCAAATTTGCGGGATGAATGGTTCTGATAACCATGTGAAATTACGCTAAACTGACGCGCAGCTTAACTCCGAAATCCGAAATCCGAAATCTGAAATCCGTTATGGTGACATGATACAGCATTACATCCGTACGGGCAATATTAAACCCGAAAACCGGCATCCTTCACTAAATCTCAGAAGTATAGCTTTTCGTCCTTTCAGCTTTGAGCTTTCAGCTTTTGTCCACCTGTCGGCTCAGGTTATTGAGAAGATGCGGGAAGTCAAGCTAAAGCTTTATTTTTATTGACACTATTGCTGTATACCGGTAGGCTGCAGACACGTTGTGCTCCTCTTCGTTTCGGAATTGCAGAAACGAAAAATTGGACTGATGGAAAGCCCCTGAAGTCTGAATACTCCAATGCTCCACTACCCTATAGACTATAGCTTTTCAGAAAAATACTTGCAAATTTGCGGGATGAGTGGTCCTGATAACCATGTGAAATTACGCAAAAATGACGCGGAGCTTAACTCCGCAATCGGAAATCCGAAATCCGAAATACTATAGGAGACACCAAATGAAGCGTATTCTCACTATTGCCGGCTCAGACTCGGGAGGTGGAGCCGGGATCCAGGCGGACCTTAAGACGATAACGCTCCTTGGGGGGTTTGGCATGAGTGTGGTGACAGCCCTCACGGCACAGAACACTCTTGGAGTTGCAGGCATCCATCCTGTGCCTCCGGAGTTCATCGGACAACAGCTCGATGCCGTGCTCTCAGACATCGGTGCAGATGCTGTAAAGACCGGTATGCTCTTTAATGCAGATGCCATTGATGTCGCAGCAGACAGGCTCTCCATTTTCGGCATCAAGAAGATCGTGGTTGACCCCGTAATGGTCGCAAAGGGAGGAGATGTTTTACTCGTTCAGGAGGCCAGAGAAACCCTTGTAGCACGACTCATCCCCATGGCCCTTGTTGTTACCCCAAACATCCCGGAGGCAGAGGTCCTTACAAACAAGTCGATCAGGAGCGAAGACGACATCCATGATGCGGCGCGTATCATACACGCTATGGGTGCCCGGTATGTGCTGATAAAGGGGGGACACCTGGATGGCCCTGCCACAGATTATCTCTATGATGGAAACAACTTGTTTAAGTATTCGAAGGCACGCATTGATACACCCCATACCCACGGCACTGGGTGTGTTTACTCTGCTGCCATTGCTACCAACCTTGCCATGGAATTGGGAATCAAGGAAGCTATAGAAAGGGCCAAGGACTTCATACATGCCGCTATTCGGTTTTCCGTCCCCCTGGGCAAGGGGCATGGGCCAACCAACCCTTTTCCCCAATTTGCTCGCGAGCTGGAGAAGTACCGGGTCCTTGAGGCGCTCAAAGCGAGTTTGGCGCGTCTCCGGGAAGCATCGGTGGGAGATCTCGTGCCAGAGGTTCAGTCGAACCTGGGTTATGCCTTGCCCTTTGCCGAAGCCCACCAGGATGTAGCCGCTTTCCCTGGAAGACTGGTCCGGCTGGGAAAAAAGATCGTCTCGGTTAGTGACCCGGCTTTTGGGGCATCGAGACACATTGCCAATATCATCCTCACTGCCATGCGTTATTACCCCGAATATCGCTCGGCCATGAATATCCGGTTTTCTGAGGGGCTCATCCGGCAGTGCAGGGCCGTGGGGTGGAAGGTAGGCTCCTTTGACCGCAGTGACGAACCCGAGGCCGTAAAGCAACAGGAAGGCAGTAGTCTTGAATGGGGTACAGAAAAGGCGCTCTCAAAGGAAACCGAGATCCCGGACATCATCTTTGACAGGGGGGATATTGGCAAGGAGCCGATGATCCGTGTGCTTGGAAGAACCCCTCAGGAAGTCGTAGACAAGGTAATCAAAAGCTATGGAATGACAAAAAAGCCTCCCCTCTTGTGAAGCCTATCATTCACAAAAAGGGAGGCCCTTGAGGACGAGATTGAAGATCCTAAAGCGTGCGGCCTTGCCGCATGTATCTGACAGCTCTTACTGCAGATCTAAAATGTCTTATCAACTACCGGCACAACCTGTTTCTTACGGGACATAAGGCCGTCAACCCACACTGACTGGTCGCCAACCGTTGTATTGAAAGCCTTCTCCATCTTGGCCTTATCACCAGCGTAATAAAGCTCAGAGCCTTCCTTGATAATATCCGTGGCGACAAAAATGAGCATCTCGTAACCTTCTTTGCCCTTCAATTCATTAAGAAAATCCATGACCTCAGAGGCCCGCTTGTAAACCTCATTGATATCTACGACCTCGGTCTGGCCGATGCCGACCTTGTTGCCGGCAAAGTCAAAATCCTTAAAGTCGGCCAGGACAACGTCTTTGATCGGCTTGCCCGCTATATCGGCCTTTGCCTTCTTTATATCGATGCCAAATGTCTCGATGTCGTCAATACCTACTATCTTGGCCAGTTCTACTGCTACGTCCTTGTCTTGTTGGGTCGTGGTTGGTGACTTAAAAATGACTGTATCAGAAAGGAGCGCGCCGAGCAAGAGGCCAGCCATGGCTTTGTCCTTGGCCACTTCATCTTTATATAACTTGTACAAAATCGTAGCCGTACTGCCCAGCGGCTCCACATGGATCAGAATGGGCTCTGGATAGTTGAAATTCATCTTGTGATGGTCAATGATCTCAACGACTTCAGCCTTGTCCAGGTTATCCGGAGCCTGGGTGGCCTCATTATGATCCACCAGTACAAGTTTCTTGCCCTCGGCTCCACCCAGGTCCGCTGGTACAGGCACACCAAACTTTTCGAGCACAAAGGCGGTCTCTTCGTTGATCGCTCCCTGGGTAACAGGGATATAGCCCTTTATCTTGGCATAAACAATCGCTGAGTTCACGCAATCAGTGTCCGGGCTCTTGTGACCTACTACGTATACATCGTCTCCCATTTTTTCTTGCCCTCCTTAGTTAGATAATTTGCTAAAATCATTGAACATTTATTCTAACTCCATTTTTGAATTAAAAAACTATAGGCGAAATGGGGTTGCGTGTCAAGGATAAATTCATAGGTTTACAAGATTCGGGATTTGCCTTTCATGCCGCTTTTCCGTAACCCCGCTGATTTATATGAAATGGAGCCTACCCATCGTGCTGGTCTTTTTCGTCAATACAATGTGCGCATCTCTTCATTCTCTGTTTCTTCTTGCTGCGATATTCCTTCAAATCAAGACCTCTTTGAATAGATAGGGAGCATCGGTCGCACAAGACAAAGAAGTTCCAGAATTTCCCAGTTCCTGCCTTGACTTCCTTTCCGCATACAACGCATCTTCTGAAGGTATAGAAGGACGTCCCACAGTCAACGCATTTCTTCATTCTTTGCCCTGATCCCTTTGTGGCATATTTTTTCCCTTGACACACAACTATTCTGCAGGCACTCTCTGTCCACAATATCGCACGCATAATCCTTGAAGCCACTTATCATGACTAATGATTATCCTCCTATTAAAGATTTCATTGAATCCTCCTTCCTGGATTGGCCTGGTCATACCTGCGCTGTAATCTTTCTCCCGTATTGCAACCTCAGGTGCCCTTACTGTCATAACCACCAGCTCGTATTGAAGCCGGACACCATGGAAACCCTTTTCTTAGAGACAATACTGGAACGGCTCACGGCACTTAGACACAAGATTGACGGCATTTGTATCACCGGCGGAGAGCCCACCATACACAGGGGGCTGCCGGCCATGCTCAAAATCTTCCATGAAGCAGGATTTGGGATCAAGCTCGACACCAATGGCACCCAGCCTGATATTCTTCAGTATCTCATCACCGAAGGACTTGTAGACTGTGTTGCCATGGATGTAAAGGCCCCACTGGATGACACCATATACGCTCGCTGTGCGGGCGTGTTCGTGCCGATGAGTATCATCAAGAGGTCTATCGAAGTGCTTGCAGCAGCAGACGTTCCCACGATCTTTCGATGCACGGTAACTCCGACCCTTCTTGCAGAATCGGACGTTTACCTCTTGGCCAAGGGACTAAACGACTTGCGAACAGAAGGTCTTGTCGGCCAGGACACGGCAATGTCGTTGACCCTGCAGAACTTTGATCCTGCCAATCCCATGGAACCCGCTCTCAAAGACGTAAAGCCTTTCACTGAAAAAAACCTTTCTCGCATGCAGGAACAGATCAACCGAATACTTGGTTGAGATTTCCTGCCTGGATGGGTGGAATGTAGACTCCTTTTTGGCTTTTATGAAAGATGCCCAAGGAACGTATTCTCTTACTTCAGCGCTTGAGATGGCTGAGTTAGCTCATACCCTATGATCGAACTCATGGCAGAGCTTATGATGGTCCCTCGTTTGGCTACATGGGCTGCAACCACTTCATCCCTGCCGTCATTGTCAAAATCGCCGATAGCATAGTCGCTGATATAGCCTGACAATTCAGGGGTTTGCCAAATCGCCGCAAGCCCAGGAGCTTTCCAGGAAAGACACGCCATATGACCGCTCGAGAACCATCGTAAACGCGCAAACAATCGTCCGAGTGAGCCTTTGTTGGAGGGTACAACAATATCTTGCTTGCCGTCACCGTCAAGGTCCCGGATATATATCCGTTGGGAAAGATAATGACGACGCGGGGTATCCACGTTTTTTGACCAGGACTCAACGTAATTCATACTCCCTCCGTAACACTTCCCGCTCTTCCATTCTTGCTGCCCCGAAGGGTTGAAGATACAAACATGGTCGCCTCGGTCGAATGCAATGGTCATCTGTTGCCCGTTGTTCATCAGGTCACATAGGGAAAATCCAAATATGTTGACCCCTTTTGGCAATGTCAAAGCGCCTTCAGGTGCATACTCGCCATTGCGCCAGGTAAATGGGTAAACACCGGGCAGAAATGGACGATCCATGCTCCTTTTCTGTCCAAGCAAGACACGGCCCAGGTCAGGCACCTCTATCACCCTGTAATACCAGGAATCTCCCTGGCTGATCGGTTCAAGACCGTGGCCGTCCCATTCCAGCACATATGAATTAAGACGCTCCCCGGACGTATGGACGCTTGTAACAAAAATCTCCGCACGACCATTGCCGTTTACATCAGCTACGTCAACGCCTATCAAACTGCGATGCCTTTTGCCGTCATCCTCCCATATCTTGACAAGGCGCTGGTTCTCAAACCGATGCACACAAACTCGCCGATCACCGATAAAGACAACCTCTGTCTTGCTATCTCCGTCTATATCGCCAAGGGCTATCCCCTTCATTATGACCTTAAAATCCTGGCTTTTCCAGAAGCCTGCTGATGTGATCTCTGATGGCGCTGGGCCGCTGGTTTCTGCCAGCTCGGGCACCGCTTCAGGGACAGCTTTGGCACTCGAGGCCCCTTCCTGATCAATAGACTCCACGGCCAGAAGGGTCTCCGGATGGGCATAGACGTCACGGTGCTCCGGGCCTTTAGGGACCTGCGGTCCTGCCGCAACAGGACTGCCAAAAACCTTTTCCTTGATCTCAGTAGCAAAAAGACCAATCTGGGGAATCACGTCGTCGATTTCCTTGCCCTGCTTGAAAAAGTTGAGCGTTGGCCTCTTCTGGTGGACATCCACCATCTTGCCGTCAAGGCTAACGCTGTTGCCGAGGATAGTCAGACTTCCAAACAAGACATAGTCGGCCTGGAGCCTGGTGCCCACGGCCCGTGCGATTTTTTCATTGAACGGCATGGAGACTTCTTTGAGTACGGAATCTGTGTCTTCCCTCCCAACCACTATGACCTCGTCATCCAATGATAAGCGCGACGTGAGCATGTCAACGATCCCTTCCTTTAGAAAAGAAAGGTCCCTGTCCGTATTCATCTTGAAAGGCACAATCACTACCCTGGAAGGTTCGTCGGCCATGGCCCCTATGCCGGCAGCAAGCAGTGCCGAAGAGAACAGCAGTACGATTACAAACATCCGTTTTAGCACTTTGGTTTTCAATTCCAACTCCTCCACCTAATCGAACCAAGTCCGACTATCAAACAGAGCCTCATTATATGATCATCGGGGCACTTTCAGGAATGATATTAAATCATCCCAGATCTTTTGAAATAGACACGTAAAACGTTGCACCCATCTTGGGCTCGGATTCAAACCAGACTCTTCCTTTGTGGGCTTCCACGATCTCTTTCACAAT
>MAXP01000035.1 GCA_001751085.1 Desulfobacterales bacterium C00003060
GAATCCAAAGGGAAGCCATCTTCGTACGCGGCACAGTACAGGTTCCGTCATATTGTGAATAAACCGAACAATGGGGTTGTACGGATCAGGGCTCACCCAGGAAAGCACCGCATGGGCAATTACAACCCACATGTAGAATCCCAGACCGTAGTCCAGGACTGTGGCAAGGGCATTCAGAAAATAGCCAATAACAAACATGATGTTTCTTATTATCCAAAAGCATCGACAATTGCAAGTTTTTTGTTTTGTGGTATAGTATTGGCAGAATATGATAAGCTTGGTGGCATCCTTCATGAGTCAGTTTACACTTTTTGCCGGCAGTTTGGTTGCATTGAGGTTTCAGGTTTCAGGTGTCAGGAGTGAGACGGGCAGAACCTGTGCTGTTCTCAAGGCGAACGCCGCAAACCTGAACATTGAAACCAAGCCTTCATTTCGAAAAAAGTGTAAACTACTTTTGCTCGATTTTGAAAGATGCCAGCTTGGTTCCTGAAAACAGAAGGGCAAAGCCCAACATGAAAGGCATTGGATGGAGTATATCATCGAGTGGCAAGGGGTGGTCCGCTAAGGAATGAACAAGTATCAGGAAATCACTGAGGCAAGGAAGCTGCTGGAATTGCCCGAACGGGCAACCATGGAAGAAATCAAGGCCAGCTATAGAAACCTCGTCAGGAAATGGCATCCGGACAGATGTATGGAGTCCAAGAAAATAAGCGCAGAAATGACAGTCAAGATTATAGCTGCATATAGGACACTTATTGATTACTGTAACCGTTACAGATTCAATTTTTCCCAAGAAGAGGTTAGGAATCATCTTTCAGAAGAGGAATGGTGGTTAGATCGTTTTGGCAATGATCCTGTATGGGGAAATTAATAATGGCCATCAGGAATTCTTGATTTCCCTTGGGTCCGAGGATAGGGGAGGGTATGACTCCAAGGATTCTGAGATTGATGCCCTGAAATGTGGCGGTGAGGTCTTGGATGACCGCCTCATGGAGGCCCGGATCACGAACCACGCCCCCCTTGCCCACTAATCCTTTTCCTACCTCAAACTGAGGCTTGATAAGGCAGATGATGTGGCCATGCTGTTTCACGAATCTTGACACGGCTGGGACCACAATCTTCAGTGAGATAAAGGAGACGTCAACACAGGCAAGCTCCACAGGTCCGGGCAGGGCGCCTGTATCAAGGTACCGGATATTGGTCCGTTCTATGACCCTGACCCGCGGGTCGGATCGGAGTTTCCAGTGGATCTGGCCATAGCCGACGTCTATTGCTGTTACGTGTCTTGCGCCGTGTTTGAGAAGACAATCGGTGAATCCGCCGGTTGAGGCCCCGACATCAAGGCAAATAAGGTCTGTAGCATCAACGTTGAAGGCACGAATGGCAGCCTCGAGTTTTAGCCCTCCGCGGCTTACATAAGGGATATCCCTGCCAGTGATCCTGATGGCACAGTTGGCTGGTACGAGACTGCCTGCCTTGGTCTTTCTTTCACCATCCACCAATACCTCACCGGCAAGGATCCGTGCCAAGGCATGCTGACGGCTTTTGGCAAGCCCCCTTTTGACCAACAGAACATCCAAACGTTGCCTGATTGAAATCATGTCTCACTGGGCAGTCATTGGAGGCCGAAGTGAAGCGGTTCCCCTTGTATTCCGCAGTCCGAAATAGTATATAAGTGCGTGCAAAGCAACACATCAAGAGATCCAGGGTTATGGCTGTTTCAGATCTATACCTTGGAAGGTCATAAATGGCGATTTTCTCGGTGAGTCATGAGCATCAAGAGCAAGGCGCGAAGGCGCGGAATAGCCGGCTATTGCAAGCCTGAGCAACGCGGCTATTGATGTTCATGGCCGGCGAAGAAGTGTCATTTGTGGCCTTTCGAGGTATAAGTAACGACGGAAACCTTTGATGTTTGTGGGGCCTATGCCTTTTACACGTCTTAGGTCGTCCCATTTCTTGAAAGAACCATGGGATTGTCTGTATGCCACAATCTTGCGTGCCAAGGCAGGACCTATTTTAGGGATGATGGCAAGATCCTCAACACCTGCTTCATTTAACTTGACAGGAATACCAAGGACCACCCTTTTTGCAGAACTCATAGGGGAGATCGTGGCTTTAGCATTCCCGGTGTCCGATTCCTGAAGCTCTATCCGCATGCCTGTATCCAGAGTACTGTCTGGCGAGTCAAACGAGACACGATGTTCGTCGACGGGACCGCCGGTGCTTTGGATGGCCCGGGATACTGTAGGAGGCTCATCGAATGCGTAAATGCCGGGGTTTCTTACGGCTCCTGCGACCTCAATGAACCATTGGTGACGGGGTTTTATCGTCAATTCGCCGTAAGAGGGTCTGAGCATCGACCGGAATGGATGGAACGGTCTGAATAGACCGATAGAAAAAATAGTCAGTCCCAGTATGAGTGCAATGATTTGCTGGTCCTTACTAAAGATTTTCATCGGTACGCTGCAAGGCCTTTATGTAACGGTTCACAGGTTCTGGCCTGCCCTGGCGCCACTTGATGTGCATTCCCGGTACGATCTCGCTGAATGTTACGCTATGAGTTTCTACACAATGGGCCAGGGAAACCAGGTCTGGGCCAGGGGTTCAACGTTCAGGGTTAGGGAAAAGACTGAAATTGGATCCCCGAAAGCCTCGTAAAAAATGCGGGTTTTGCCACGACATTGCCAAGTGCCATGTTCCACATTTGTGGGGATGTGGAAGCGGTTGGTTTTCCTCTTAACTCCGCAATCGGCAGCCCGCAATCCGAAATACTATAGGACAAGGGGTTACGAAGAATCTAATCCAAAGGCATGGTGAAGGACTCGGACTGCCAGCTCTGTGTATTTTTCTTCTATGATACACGAGATCTTTATTTCCGAGGTGCTGATCATCATGATATTTATGTTTTCACCTGCAAGGGCCGTGAACGTCTTGGCAGCCACACCGGAATGGCTTCGCATTCCAACGCCAATCACTGATACTTTGGCAATATGTTCGTCTCCACGCACTTCTTCAGCTCCAATGGATTCGGCTATTTTTTCCTGAATAGCCATGGCCTGTTGATAGTCGGCCTTTGGAACTGTGAATGTGAGATCGGTCAGTCCGCCCTTGCGTGTATTTTGGATAATCATGTCCACAACGATTCCAGCCTCAGCGATAGCTGTGAAAATACTTGAAGCAACGCCGGGCCTGTCCGGTACCTTGGTCAGGGTGATGCGTGCTTCGTCCTCACTGCAAGTAACACCCGATACCACCAGTCGTTCCATGTCCTTTTCTTCTTCCACGACCATGGTTCCTTTCTCCTCACTAAAAGACGATCTGACATGAACGGGCACACCAAAATTTTTGGCAAATTCCACAGCCCGACTCTGTAATACCTTGGCGCCAAGACTCGCCATCTCCAACATCTCGTCGTAGGATATCTTGGAAAGTTTTCTGGCTTTTTTGCAAACATTGGGGTCTGTGGTGTAGACTCCATCGACATCGGTATAGATTTCGCATACGTCGGCCTTGAGCTCTGCTGCCAGGGCTACTGCAGACGTGTCAGAGCCTCCCCTGCCGAGCGTGGTGATATCTCCTTGTTGGTTGCGGCCCTGGAAACCGGCAACCGCAACGATTTTTTTCTGGCAGAGCAGTTCCTTGATACGGTGGGCACGTATTTGTACGATTCGAGCCTGTCCAAAAGCCTTATTGGTTACAATCTCGGCCTGAGAACCCAGGAGGGATATAGCTGGACAGCCCATGGCTTCCAACGTAATGCACAACAGCGACACGGTGGTCTGTTCGCCAGTGGCCAGCAAGACGTCGAGTTCTCGCCTGTTGGGATCATCGGTGATCTCATGTGCCAATTGGATGAGACTGTCTGTTACTCCTGCCATTGCTGAAAGCACCACCACCACGTCATTTCCGGCGGTAAATACCTTGATGACGCGTTCAGCAACCTCTCGGATTCGGTCCAGGTTTGCGACCGAGGTGCCACCATATTTCTGAACGATCAGTGCCATAAACCCATATCCCAGAAATTTGGAAACTGAAAAAAATCGACCTGTCCGGTTAGCCCGTTGTCCGGTTAGCCCGTTGCCCTTCTGAACTGCGTAACTTTTCAATAAGTATGGGTAAATCATATTTCGTGACCATCTACTGGATTCCGGCTTTCGCCGGAATGACGGGCACTTAGACCGAATCGTCATTCCGGCGAAAGCCGGAATCCAGTGACTGTTACCCAAACTTATTGAGAACTTACAACTTAATTTGTCACGGCGAAACCCAACAAATCGGCCAAGAATGGAAGG
>MAXP01000036.1 GCA_001751085.1 Desulfobacterales bacterium C00003060
AAATCCTGAGATTGATTCATCAACTAAAGATCTCTGCCTTGAAAATGCCTCTCCATATTCCAAACAGCCCCAGTCAATTACTTCAAGATTGTCATTTTTATAATTTTCTAACATTTTATCACGAAAGCACGAAGGTACGAAAACACGAAAAGACTATGAACGTCGAACATCGAACGTCCAACGTCGAATTTTGAATAAAGAGTTCTGACAATTTATAAACCGGTGGAGCGACACGCGGCGCAAGCGCCTGCGCTGCGCGAGCGATTTCATCATTCGATGTTCAGCGTTCGATGTTCGATGTTCAAAAACTGCTTTACTCTGCCGTCCAATATTATCTTATCATAAACATTTTATTTCTTAATCTTACGACCATGCCATAAAGCTATTAGCGCTTTGGTAAATACAACGCCCAGTTCTCAGCATCCCGTGCCGAATCTACTATCGTTTCTGAAAATGTCGGATGTACCCGGATACTACTGGCCAGCTCTTTAGTTGTGGCTTCAAGCTGTATGGCCAGGACAGCTTCGCCTATCATATCCGTAGCATGCCCTCCTACAATATGGACACCCAGAATCTCTCCGTACCGGGCGTCGGTAACAATTTTTACATTACCGCTAATTTCATTTCTGCACATGGCAAGGCCGTTAATCGAGTACGGAAAATCTCCGATCTCTATATCAATCCCTTTCTTTTCTGCTTCTTCTTCGGAAAGTCCCACAGCACCCACTTCCGGATATGTCCATATACCGCGAGGAATAAGGTGAAAGGGGAAAGGTTTGGTTTTCCCCATGGCATTTTCAGCAGCCGTAACTGCCATAGATGAAGATGCATGGCTGAGCATCCACCCACCCGTGGCATCACCAATGGCATAAATTCCTTCTACAGAGGTTTCAAGTTTCTCATTAACCTGGATGCTGCCGTTTTCATTTAATTTTACACCGACTTCTTCCATACCAATATCGGCTGTATTCGGTTTACGGGAAGAAACCAGAACCTTTTCCACCTCCACGGTTCTTTCTTTTGAACCGGACAGTGTGCAGGTATAACCCTGTTTCGATTTTTTTACTGATTTAAGAGCCAGTCTTGGAAGAATTTCTACACCCTGTTCTCTGAAAGCCTGGGCAATACGCTGGCTTGTATCATGGTCTTCCTTTGGGAGAAGCCTCGGTGTTTCCGTTGATAAATAAACCTTGCATCCAAAAGCACTCATCAAAACAGCCATCTCTACTTCAATTGGCCCGGCTGTACCCCATATAAGGATGGATGAAGGAACTTTCACCATTTCCAGCACCTGATCGGTTGTCATAGCAGCTTTATCCAAGCCTGGAATATCTATGTCGGCCAGCGAGCTTCCGGTTGCAATGATAATTTTTTTTGTTTCCAAAGCGGTGCCTTCAACATTAATTTCCTGTGAACTTTTCAAAACAGCTCGACCACGTATCACCTCCACACCGTTATTCTGAAGGAGCCCTTCCATCCCCATACGAATATCACCTGAAACCCCGCTTTTTCGATCTACAATAGTATTTAAATCTAGTTTTTTTACGGATGCATCTATTCCGAACTCATCCGCTGTTTTAATGCTGCGAAGAAGACCGGCCGCTCGAAGCCAAACTTTGGTGGGAATACATCCACGATTTACGCACGTACCGCCTGTTTCCGCAGCTTCAATCAATGCCACCTTTGCACCCAATTGGGAAGCCCGGATGGATGCAGCATATCCTCCGGAGCCTCCACCTATTACTATTACATCATACATACTATTCTCCTTTTTTGGATCGGTTTTCTTTTGAAAATAGGACGCAGATTTGCACAGATTCACACAGATTTTAAAAATGCTGGTACTTTTTTTTCCATAGCAGTAAAGAAATTAATATATCTGTATAATCCGTGCCTGCCCAGTGAAATACAGAACATATTTCACCGGGGTTCATCCGTGTCCCATTTGGAAAAAGCAAAAGTTATACAACTCACACCATCATCAAAACCGGATGCTCAAGATACCCGGCCAGGGCTCGTAAAAATTGCATTGCAGGAGCACCATCTATTACACGGTGGTCAAAGGTCAGGCTCAACGTCATCATCGAACGAATCTTAATTTCTCCTTTATGCACGGCAGGCTTTTCCTTAACCCGACCGACCCCTAATATTCCGGTTTCCGGCGGGTTCAATATCGGAGTAAATCCATCCATGTCGAGCATGCTCACATTGGAAATTGTAAAGGTACCGTCCGTGACTTCTTCTACGCTCAAGGTTCCCTCACGAGCTTTTTTTGCCATTTCTCTCGATTCCCGGGCGATTTCCAGCAGGCTTTTTTTATCTGCATCACGAATCTTCGGCACGATTAGCCCATCAGGCAATGCCACGGCCATGCCGATATTTACCCTGTCATGGAGCATGATTTCGTCGCCAAGTAAAGCTGAGTTCATCATGGGAAATTCTTTTAAAGTACTGGCAGTTGCCATGATAATGATATCATTATAAGAAATTTTTACAGTTTCATCGTTTTTATATTTTTCAAGTAAAAGATCTCTCAAATCAACCATCCCGGTTACATCGACTTCCGTGAAAGTTGTCAATTGGGCAGCATTTTGAAGGCTGGCATGCATGTTATCGGCTATCAATTTTCGCATGCCCGTAAAAGGAATGGATTGTCCAGGTTCCATCTCTGCCCCTGATGTTCCGGTTTCAAGT
>MAXP01000037.1 GCA_001751085.1 Desulfobacterales bacterium C00003060
CCTTAAAACATGGGGCACCGCAGGCGTCACATATGAACGCGGAGTTTTTCTGCCACAAAAAACAAGAAAATTACCACTAAGGCACTAAAAAACAGGCAACCACTCAGGCGAACTCTACCCTTTACCCATAAGTCTCATGCCCCATTAATAATTGAAAATCAGCAATTGATTATTGATTANNATCAATTGTGAATAACTAACTGATAATTAACGACATATTTATTTATGGGTAAAGGGCAGGGCGAACTGAAAGCGGAAGGTGCCCCTCAAGAAATACCCTGGGGTACTGAAAATAGTCCAGGACCTTTAAAAATTTCCAGTTTATCTGGGTTAGGGATAAAAATCAGATGGATAAAGAATGGTTTGTGATTCGCACAAAATCTCGCCAGGAAAACCTGGCAAAGGAACATTATTCCCGCCAGGGTTTCAGCGTATACCTGCCGGTCATAAAAAAGACCATCCGGCATGCCCGGCGCGTATCCGATACTGTCAGGCCATTTTTTCCAGGATATCTTTTTCTGTACTTGGCTCCCAACGAGCGTGACTGGACCGCCATATCCAGCACCATCGGCAGTATCGGTCCTGTTCATTTCGGCGACAACTACCCCTCTGTTCCGAGTTCGATCATTTCCAACTTGAAGACCCTTGAGGATGACAAGGGCCATATTGCCAACCTCATAGAATACTCACGGTTGCAAAAGGGTGACAAGATACGCATCATGCATGGAGAATTAGAGGGGTTGGACGGAATTTATGTGGAATTACGCGGAGAGGACCGCGCCATGATCCTGCTTGATTTTCTTCAGCGCCGGGTTACGGCAACCGTACCCTTAACCGCCATTGAGGCCGGATAAGGCAAATGACCGTTTCAAACGGGGCAGATCAATAGCGGTCTGTATATCTAGATGGATAAAGAGATGCAAATAGGGGTTGCTGTTATAGGTTCAGGGTACTGGGGTAAGAATCTTGTGCGCAATTACCAGCGACTTTGTGCTTTGAAGGTAATTTGTGATAAGGATGAAACCATACTGGCCAATTTCAAAAAACAATATTCTGAGGTGGAAGTTTGTTTGGCATTTAGTGATGTGTTAGGAAGGCAAGATGTTGAGGGAGTTGTTATTGCTACACCGGCAGAGACCCATTTTGTACTGGCTCGGGAGGCTCTTTTGGCCGGGAAGCATGTTTACGTGGAAAAACCATTGGTGCTTGACGAAAACGAGGCAGGTGAACTCATTTTGCTTGCGAAACAGAGAAAACTGACCCTTATGGTCGGCCATCTTTTGCAATACCATCCGGTATTTCTAAGACTCAAAGAATTCGCGACCAAGGGTGACTTAGGTCGCATAAACTACATCTGTTCCCATCGTCTTAATTTAGGGAAAATACGGCGTGAAGAGAACATTCTATGGTCTTTTGCACCGCATGATATTTCCATGATTCTTTCCCTGGCAGGTGAAGAACCGGAGATTGTTTCGGCTACCGGAGGCAACTACTTACACAAGAAAATTGCTGATGTTACAACGACTCATTTTGAATTTTCTTCAGGCCTGAAAGCCCACATTTTTGTTTCATGGCTCCATCCCTTCAAGGAACAGAAACTGGTTGTGGTGGGTGATCGCAAGATGGCTGTTTTTGATGACACAAGGACTTGGGACGAAAAACTTCTCCTCTATCCGCATCAAATCAATTGGGAAAATAATATACCGGTTCCTGCGAAAGCCGAGCCCGAACATTTGGATATTCCGGAAGAAGAACCCTTGCGCCTGGAGTGTGAACACTTCCTTCAATGTATCGCAACCGGTCAAACACCGCGTACCGATGGACATGAGGGCCTGCGTGTTTTAAGAGTCCTTAATGCCAGCCAACGCTCTCTCGACGAAAACGGGAAAAGAATATGCCTGACTGAAATAACCAATAGGCAGAAGGCAGTAAAGAGGGAGGAGCTATCAGCTACGAGTTGTGAGTCAAAAGTGAAAGGCACTTATATCCATCCCACCGCAATCGTAGATAAAAACGTAACTATTGAAACCGGAACTAAAATCTGGCATTTTTCCCACATATTACCGGACTCTTCTATTGGCGCTAACTGCAATATAGGCCAGAATGTCGTCATCGGCCCGGACGTGGCTATAGGCAAACAGTGTAAAATACAGAACAATGTAAGCGTTTACAAAGGAGTAACGTTAGAAGATGGGGTTTTTTGCGGACCATCTATGGTCTTCACAAATGTATATAACCCAAGGGCAGAGATTCGAAAAATGGATCAGGTTCGTCCAACACTGGTAAAAAAGGGAACCACGATAGGTGCAAATGCTACTATCATTTGCGGCATAACTATAGGTCGCTACGCATTTATTGGGGCTGGGGCCGTAGTGAACAGGGATGTGCCGGATTATGCACTGGTTGTTGGTAATTCTGCTAAACAGATCGGGTGGGTCTGTACGTGCGCGGAACGGCTTGATGAGAAATTCTCCTGCCCTGTTTGTGGGACACAGTATGAAATGCTAAATAACAGATTGCGAAAAATGAGAAAAAAGATGAACTTCGAACATCGGGTAGTCCCTACAAAATAGTGCTGGTCAATGATTTCAAAAGGAGTAAGTCCATGCGTTTTTTTAACACCGCGGGACCGGTTAATTGCACGGATCATTATTGTTTGCCGCCTCTGTACCGGTTTGATCTTGATGAAATCCTTACACTGATCGCTCAAAAAAAATATTTTGTTCTGCATNNAGGCAGACTGGTAAGACTTCATGCCTGCTTGCATTGATGGATTATCTCAATGATCATGATTTCAAATGCTTGTATGTAAATGTTGAGGTGGGCCAGGCCGGGCGGGAGGAAGTGTATAGCAGCATGCG
>MAXP01000038.1 GCA_001751085.1 Desulfobacterales bacterium C00003060
ATCCCAAGAGGTCGGCAATGGCGGGCAGGTTTGTGAGAATGTGGAAACGGTCGGTTTTCCTCTACAAAACGTTTACAAAATGGCGTATGGTGATGAGAATACAACCTTTGAACCACTGAACCCATAAACGGTTACGTGTTGTGAAGTCAAGGATATCAGCAAACTATTACCTTTGAACGTGGAACCGATCACTTTAGATTTGAGAGCAAGAAAATGTCAACATATGAGTATCCTGACAGACCTCAGGTCGCTGTCGGGGCAATCGTGATCAGAGACAACAAGGTCCTCTTTGTCAAGCGAGGCCAACCGCCAGGTGAAGGGGAATGGACCATTCCGGGCGGTCGCGTGGAGTTGGGTGAGTCCTTGCAAAAAGCGGCTGAACGAGAAGTCAAAGAAGAGACTGGTGTCATTATTCGAGCCGGAAATCCAGTTCATATTTTTGATCGGATCGACCGTGATCATCTGGGCCATATCCGATTCCACTATGTCATTGTAGATCTCCTGGCCGATTATATAAGAGGCGAACCCTATCCCAACGATGATGCGTGTGAGGCTCGCTGGGTCACACCCGAAGAATTGGATGAGCTGCCGGCAAGCCAAACAACAAAAGAGGTTTTGAGGAAGGCTCGTTGTAACTTCTCAAAAAGTTCGGGTGCGCTTGAAGTTATGGTAACAAGCCTCCGGCAAGGAGAACCGCTTTAATTCGACCTCCAAACTATAATTTGTAGTTTGTGGTTCGTGGTTCGTATAGCTTTTCAGAAAAAGATTTGCAAATTTGCGGGATGAATGGTCGTAACTCTTCTCAATAGGTCCGGGCAAATCATATTTTGCGACTATCCAAGAGACTGTTACCCAGGCTTTTTGAGGAGTTACCGCATGGGGAGTAACCGCACAGATTGAGAGACTTTAGCTGTAAAGGGTGTGGCAATTGCTGTGTTCATGCTTGCTTCAGTGAGGTGGAGGAAGCGGACGTACGTTTATGGGAAAGAAAGGCAAGGATGGACATACTTGAATGGGTTCGCCCTAGGCCAATCGGTGACGGAGAATATGCCTATGAAGTCTGGATTGATCCAAGGACAGGGCAGGAGGTTGATAGATGCCCATGGTTAAAAAGATTATCCAATAACGGCAGGTACTTTTGTCGGATTCATGAGGTGAAACCGACAATCTGCAGGTATTTTCCTGGGTCAAAAAAACATGCTCACGAGATTGGATGTAAAGGATTTGATCCTATTGAAGGTTCCCCGCAGCCTCCGGCCAATAGGGCCTACGCCCCGGAGGGCAAGCTGCGGGGTTAGCGCTTGCTTTTGCGGTTCAGTGCCGAGGCAAAATATCTGATACTAAGAACGAGCCCTTAGTGCTTCACCCAGGGATTGAACCCATCACCGTATCATGAAGAAGTGGCCGGAACGTTTTGATTCGTTCATTTTGCCGGCTGGGGTGAATGCGATTGGTCAGGAGGATCACGATTAGGCCTTTTGAAAGGTCCATCCAGAAGGATGTGCCGGCAAAACCAAGATGGCCGACACTATGATCAGAGAAATAATGCCCGCTGCTCGAATCTGGCCGTGATGGGGTGTCAAACCCGAGTGCCCAACTCCCAACGTCGGAATGACGCTCGAAAAAGGTCTGAACCACATCACGGTGAAATAGGCCGGTATTGGCTCTTCCGGTGCAAGCATTCAGAAGTTCTTCCAGTAGACCGTATACATCCTTTGCTGTCCCGAATAGCCCTGCATGTCCTGCCACCCCTCCCAAGGCATAGGCATTTTCATCGTGCACTTCACCATTCAGGGTCTTGTCCCGCCAGGGGCAGTGTTCTGTTGCTGCAAAGTGTTGTTTTTCTCTGGGCTTACCTTTATCCAGGGGGATAAAGAAAAGATGCCTGAGTTCCAAGGGTTGGTATACGGAGTCTCTTACAAAATCATCAAGCTTTCTTTCGGAAGCATCCTCTACGACCCATTCCAAGACCATATAACCGAGATCACTGTACAAAGAGACCAGGCCGGGTCTATGGATGAGGTTCTCACCAACAAGCAGGTCTCTGAGTCTGGCTTTCCGGTCAGAAGAAGCAAGCTTAATCAGTCTCTTGTAATAGGGCCGATAGTCGGGAAGGCCGGACGTGTGGGAAAGGAACTGGCGGATGGTGATCTGTCTCTTGTCTGTTCCCCCCAAAGCCGGTATTGTACTTGCTAATGTCTGATCAAGATTCAATTTTTCTTGCTGCACCAGGATCATAACGGCAACCGTGGTGGCAAGAGGCTTAGTCAAAGAGGCCAGGTCAAACACGGTATCGGTTGTCATAGGCCTTTCAGGTAGGAGGCAGGCCCGGCCAAATGCCTCAAAAAATAGTGCCTTCCCGTGTCTGGCAACAAGGAGGACCCCACCGGGGAATACACGCTCATCCACACCGCATTGCATTAATTCACGCACGGCTTTCACGGGTTCGCCTCAGAGGTTGCCGGTTCCAGGAATTGGAGGCTGCAAGTCTCGGTATCCATGACTGCCTTGACTCCAACAGGCACTGTCAGGTTTTCTGATCCATGGCCCAGGTCAAATCCTGCCAGGATAGGGCACTTTGTATGGCGAAAGGCATCTTTGACAATACCATGTATTTGCTCAAGGGGACCACAGTCTTGAAAAGAGCCTAAAATGACCCCGACAACCCCATTGAGATGGCCCCCCAGCTTCAGTTGAGAAAGCATCCGGTCAATGCGGTAAGGCGCCTCACCCCGGTCTTCCAGGAAAACGATATGGCCTTCAAACCGAGGTTCAAATGGCGTGCCCATGAGATGGCAGAGGCTGGTTAAATTGCCACCAAATAGTGGCCCCGCTGCTCTTCCCGGGTGTAAGGAAACTGCCCTGGACGGCATAAAGCCAAGCGTCGTGGTGGAAGCAATGGCATCAAACAAGGCTGAGCGGCTCTTTTCAGGGCCTTTTCCCAGTTCAGTCAAGACCGGCCCATGAAACGTAACAAGTCCACATCCGGCATAGATCGTTACAAGGAGAGTGGTGATGTCGCTATATCCGACCAGGATTTTTGGATGGGCGGAAATTGTCCTAAACTGAAGCAACGGCAGAAGCTTTATGGAGCCGAATCCGCCACGTGCACAGAATATGGCCTTTACCGATTCATCCTCAAACAGCTTCGTCAGCAAGCCTGCACGTTCGGGGTCAGAACCGGCAAGGTATCCCTGCCGCATGAACACATTTGCGGGGACCTTGACCTGATAGCCCATTGATTCGAGCACTGCAACTCCACCCTCAAAAGCTTGCTGATCAAACGGGGAGGCCGGTGCTGCAATACCGATGGTATCGCCAGGACGCAGCATTGGAGGTTTGATAAGACAGTGTTGCATTAAGTGACTTTTCAATAATTTGACGTTTGCGTCAGGACTTATGCTCCCTTTTCCTTTGAACCCTGAACCTGTGAACGGTTACCTGGTTGGCACATCAATGGTTGACAGGGGATATGCAAAGTGTTAATAATAAAAATTATGCTTTGAAATAGTCGGCGGGGCGTGGCGCAGTATGGGAGCGCACCTGAATGGGGTTCAGGGGGTCGGAGGTTCAAATCCTCTCGCCCCGACCATCAAGAGTAATTATTTCGGCGGGTTATCAATATGATTTCCCGCCATTTTTGTTTTCCGCGCTTCAGCAGATCTGGCGTCATTTGATCCTCGGCACATTCCCCGCAGCCCGGGTACGGGTGGACTATTACGGATGTGTAATCTTCAATGGCTATTCCTGAATAACAAAAAAACCTCCACTAAACTGGAAGAAGCCCTTTCTTGCGCGTTCAGTGGAGGTCCTTTGAGCAAAGAAAACCGTCAACCGGCACCCCTTGCTTTAATATCCTTTATCAAGGACACCACAAATGGTCAATAGCAAATTCATGAG
This sequence comes from Desulfobacterales bacterium C00003060, assembly GCA_001751085.1. GTDB lineage: Bacteria > Desulfobacterota > Desulfobacteria > Desulfobacterales. The sequence goes on from MAXP01000038.1 coordinate 3,901, forward strand.
GCATGGGATTGTAATCTTTGTTATCTGTGATATGTTGTCACAATTGGGGCTATGCCGCAATTGCAGTATTGGAGGAGAAATCCATTAGTCCAGGTCAGCGGCATAAAATGGTTGGCGAATTTATTTTCGGAGGGCGCATGACGCAATTGGTGAAAAGACATAAGGCGATCTTCGGGGTGTTGTTGTTTTTCGCTCCTGTCCTTTGGGTGGCAATCAGCGGCATTCATCAACACCTGTTGGCTGGCACAGACAAGACTTACGAAGAACTCAAAGTGTTCAGTGACGTTCTTGATATTATAGAGAAGAACTATGTAGAGCCGGTTGATTCCAAGAAGCTCATCCGCGGTGCGATCCGGGGGATGATAAGCTCTATTGATCCTCACTCTGCTTTTCTGTTGCCGGAATCCTACAAAGATCTTCAGATAGAAACCAAGGGTCAATTCAGCGGCATCGGGATTGTTATTACCATGCAAGACAATGTCATCACAGTTATCTCTCCGATAGAGGGCTCGCCGGCATACGATGCAGGAATCAAGGCTGGAGACCAAATCATCGCGGTAAACGGAGAAGAGACCAAGGACATGATGTTGTGGGAAGCGGTCAAGAGGATGCGCGGTGAGAAGGGGACCTCCGTGGTGATTAGTATCAGGCGAAAAGGAGAGACTGAGCCCATTGATTTCACCATTGTGCGGGACATTATTCCCCTGGAGAGCGTACGGTATTACGTGCTCAAACCTGGGTATGGCTACATTCGAATTACGAACTTCAGGGAGAATACCAATGATGATGTGAGGGCAGCCCTAAAGAATCTGGAATCGGCCAAAACGCCCTTAAAAGGATTGATTCTGGACCTTCGTGATAATCCCGGAGGCCTCCTTGATCAGGGGGTAAGGGTCGCAGACACGTTTCTGGAGAAAGGGACAATCGTTTCAATCAAGGGAAGACAGAAGACCCATTCGAAGATCTACGTGGCCCAGCGCAACAAGGATAAACATCCTTATCCGATCGTGCTCCTTATCAATGAGGGAAGTGCAAGCGCATCAGAGATCGTAGCGGGGGCGCTGCAGGATCACGGCCGTGCTTTAGTGCTGGGTACGACCTCGTTTGGAAAAGGGTCGGTTCAGACTGTTGAGCCATTGCGAGATGGCTCAGGCTTGAAATTGACCATAGCGCGTTATTACACTCCTAATGGTCATTCAATACAGGCTAAGGGGATTGTTCCGGATGTGGTTGTCGAGCAGGGGCGTCTTTCCAAAGAGGAAAGAAAAAGACATCCTCATTTGAAGGAAAAGGACCTGAAAAACCATATTTCAGCCGTGCCGGAAGAGGGATTATCAAGGGAAATGAAAGAGGACATCCGACAAATAAGGGGTGTGAAGGTTCCCGGCGAAGGGGCTTCAGATGTTGTAAAACGACTCGTTGAAGAAGATAATCAGGTTAGGACAGCGCTTGACATTCTCACAAGTTGGGAGACGTTTTCAAAGATGTCGCGTCAATGAGTGCCCGTAAAAGCCCTTCAAGAAACCCCAAAGTGGGGCTTGTTATCCTCAGCCTTGTTTTTGTGGGGATCTCAGGCTATGTGCTGTGCCGGTCATTCACCTCGAGACACTCACAACCACCTGTATTGCCGGTCTTTGAAAGCTATCCCTCTCAAAGCATAGAGACCCAAATCAAACAGATAGATCAGTGCATCTACGATACACTGTTGGTCCTTAATATCCCTGCCGGAGATGTGACATTCAAAACCGTAGAACCAAAGATGGTCAGTGAGGAATCTTGGGCATTTTCAGAACTCGAGATATGTTTTCCAACGACTCTCCAGCGCAGCAATATTGAACAAGCTCTTTTTAGACGACTCTCTGAACATATCCAAAGGAAATCCCTTCGATTTGCCTCGATATCCAAACAAGAGTTGGTCCTTGATATTTCTATCAACACACATCACACTCATCGCCTTGTTTTTGTAAGATGCGACCAAGAAAGGCCTGTGGCATCCCAACCTTCAAGTCTTCCCTTGGTCGCGATCATCATTGATGACCTGGGATATGATGAAATAATCGCCTCAAAGTTTCTGGCTCTCGATGGTGTGCTCTCTTTTTCCGTGCTTCCACACAGTCCCTTTCAAGAAAGCATCGCCACGGCAATTCACAACAGCGGTCGAGATGTCCTGCTCCATCTTCCGATGCAACCCATGGAATATCCCCAAGTTGATCCAGGGGCCGGAGCCCTTCTTTGCTCCATGACGCCCGACGTCTTGGTTGATCAGCTTCGAAAAAACCTGGATTCGGTTCCTTTTGCCGTGGGCGTTAATAATCATATGGGTTCCAGGCTAACCCAGGATTCGGGAAAAATGCGCCGGATATTCGCAGTCCTGAAAAGGCGGGACCTTTTTTTTGTTGACAGCTTTACGACTCCTCGGTCCTGTTGCCGGAAAACGGCCCATGCCTTGAAACTCAAATTTGCACAAAGACAGGTTTTTTTGGACCACGTTCAGGATCCAAATGCGATCCGTTTCCAGATAAAGAGGCTTATCACTATAGCCGGGAAACAGGGCAAGGCAATTGGAATCGGGCACCCTTATGCCACTACATTGAAGGTGCTCAAGGAGGAACTAAGCAATATTAAGAAGAGGGTGAATCTTGTCAGGATCTCTGAATTAGCAGGATAATGGAGCCTTTGACAATGCGATGCGTATAATTATGAGTCGTCTTCAAGCCCCATCGCTCGAATCAACCGGGCCCGGGCTACGTTAAAGAAGACCATGGCTTTGGTGTAGTTGGTTTTGGCTTGCGTCAGCCTGGTTTGAGCATCCAGCATCTCAGTGGCAGTTGCCACCTGTTCCCGGTAACGCTCGTTGCTGATCCGGAGATTTTCCTTTGCAGATTCCAAGCTCTTTTTGACCACCCATATATATTTCTCTGCGGCCTGCAGATCCAGGTAATAGGTCTTTACCTCCAAACGAACAGCATCTTTGATTTTTTCCAGGGTCTGTTTGGCCTGGTGCAGGCGAGCCTTCTGGCGGTTGACAGCGTACCCTGTCCTGCCCCACTCAAAAAAGGTTATGGTGGCCAAAGCCATGACGTCCCAGTTTTCCCGATCCACGAACTCGCTTCCATTAACGGCCGGATCATCGCCTGCCCGGTAATAGTTTCCGAAGATGCTCACCTTGGGATAATAGTCGCTTCTGGCCAGGGTGATCTCCTTTTCCGTGCTGGCAACGTTCTTTTCAGCCTCCATCAGCTCCGGCCTTTTTTGCAGCGAGACCTCCAGGCAAGACTCATACGATCTTTCATAGGGCTGCTCCGAGAGGATATCCTCCACTGCCACTTCTTGATCAATTGGTCGACGCAGGATAGTGTTAAAACGGGCCTTGGCCACCTTTAGATCGTTTTCATCCTGGATGAGTTGCTGCTTGGCTTCCGCCAACCGTACGTCGGCATCAAGCACATCGACCTTGGGGCTCATTCCCACCCGATAGAAATTCTCCGCCACCTCCAGTTGTGCTTGCAACTGATTGACGGACTGTTCGTCCACTTCACAGATCTTGTCCGCGCTCAAGATGCCAAGGTATGCCTCCTTTACCTTCAAGATGAGGTCAAGCCTGACCTGATCAAACTGGATCTTGGCTACATCCAGCCCCAGTTTAGCCAACTGGTAATTGGACAGGGTGGCGAAACCGGTAAAGAGCGGCTGTTCAACGGTACCTGTGAAACGGTACTGATTCTGATCGGCAAAATCGAATTGCTTGCCGTTAATTACACCATAGGGAATCTCACTGAGGCGCCGGTAGGTGTACTCGGCACTCAACGACGGCAGGAAGCCGGTTTTTGCCCCCTTTTTCTGCTCTTGGGCGGCCCGGATCTCATGCCGGGCGACTTTTATGGTGAGATTCCGCTCCAGCGCTATCTCAATACTCTGCTTGAGAGTCAATAAGGGCGATTCTTCCTTGGAACTGCAGTCGTGCACCACAGCACTCAGCATCCCTATAGCTCCGACGATTAGAGAAAAGCCAATGATACGCAGCCGGGCTGCCGTTCTCTTGTTTCTGATCATCTTCCTATCTCGTGACCGTTCACCCGAGAGGCTGAACTATTACCCTGTTTCTAATGCGCGGCCTTGTCTGCAACTGCATCCACGAGTTCTTTATAAGAGACACAGAAGGCATCCACGCCCTCCTTTTGGATCTCATCACATATTCTATCTAAGTCTATCCCTTGCTGCTGTAACAAGTCCAGGTATTGTCTTGCTTCGGCCAGGTCTTGTTCGATCGTCAATATAGGAGTGCCATGGTCCAGGAAGAACTCAACCGTACTGTGTGGAATTGTGTTGATAGTGTCCTTGCCTATCAGTTCGTCAACATATTTAACATCGCTGTATGCAGGGTTCTTTGTACTCGTGCTTCCCCAAAGGACTCGCTGAATACGCGCCCCTTTTGAAGCTAAATCGCCGAAGATCCCATCATAAAACAATTCCTTGAATCTCTGGTAAATCATCTTGGCATTTGCCACAGCGATTCTGCCCTTGAGGCCATCAATCTCAAGGCCCTCAAGTATCTTATCGATTTCGTTGTCTACCCTGCTTACAAAGACACTTGCAACGGAACAAACGTTCTCAACGGAATTCCCGTCCTCAAGTCTCTTGCTTAAGCCGTCTATGTAAGCCATAGCGCTTGCTTCATAGTGTTTCAGGGAGAATAGAAGGGTAACATTTACATTGATACCCTCTCGAGCAAGGACCCTTATGGCCTCGAAGCCCTCCTTGGTGCCGGGGACCTTAATCATAAGGTTGGGTCTGGCTACATCCTTATGGATTTCCATGGCATGGTCAATGGTTTTTCCCTGGTCATGAGCGTAGTAGGGGTCCACCTCAAGGCTCACATAACCATCACGTCCATTAGTCGCTTTATAGGTATCATACAGCATGTCTGCGGCAGATTGAATGTCCTGTACGGTAATCAAGTTACAGATCTCATCGGGTGACTTGCCTGCCTTGGCAAGTTCGCGTATGGATGAATCATATACCGAAGATCCCCTCACTGCTTTTTCAAAAATACTCGGGTTGGAAGTGACCCCTGTAATACCCAAGGCAAAGAGTTCCTCAAACTTGCCATTTTGTATCAATCTCCTGTCTATGTTATCATACCACGGGCTCTGCCCAGCAACCAATAAGCCCTTTAAATTATTATCAGTATTCATACTACCCCCTCGTATGTTTTAGGTTAACCGGTTGTCCGGCTAGCCTTTTGAAATGAGTTGCGAGTCGTGCAGGCTCAATCCTCAATGCTGAAGGAGATCTTGTTGCTTCCTTGAGCCTTGCGGTTGTTTGCCACCCAGGATTTTATTTGTCCAACCGGTGAACCGGCCAACGGGCACGCGGGTTAACCGAATATTTACATTGACCGAGCATGTGACCTGGAGTAATGGGAAAAGACGATATACTCCGTATGATCACAATCTGCGTTTTCTTGTGGCAAAAGTTTCAATTCAAGCCGTGCTGGATATAACTAATAGTCAGATGGGTGTCAACCACGGATTAATGGCATCCTTCACGACAGGTCAAAAGTAGTTTACGCTTTGTTGATCTTGTATTTTGGCAGTGAAATTTGAAATTTGAAATTTGAAATTGGGAAAAACACAAAGATGTAGATGCGTTACCTAATTTCGAATTTCCAGTTTCGACATCGCCATTCAATTCGATAATACACGCTTTTTCGAAAAAAGTGTAAATTGGTGAATGAAGGATGCCGGATTAAAGGTCATTGGCTGGATCTGTGCTTATTGCATTGCCGATGCATGGCCACGTTTTTGCCTAACTCATTATATGCAAGTCCCCAAACGCCTTTCCGAGATTCTGAAGCGAATTCCGGCTCTATTGAGCCCTGTTGCTCTCTTTTGTGCTGTGTGGTTGGTGCAGTGTGCGATCTTCCCGGCCCGGCCGGCATGTTCCTCGCGCACCCAAACACTCTCCGTGCAAGGGGAAGGGCAGGGTGGGGGTGAATTACGATCTTGTCTCTTGAGCCGGATCTCCTCACAAGATGCCCTGCTGGTTGCGGGCCCGGGTGGTAATGTTATCTGCAGCAAGAATGAAATGAGAAGATGTGTCCCTGCCTCCACCCTGAAAATTCTAACGGCCCTTGCAGCTATTGATCACCTGGGAAAGTCCTACAGGTTCCGGACCGAATTCTATCAAGACCGCGACCAAAACCTGAAAATAAAGGGATATGGGGACCCCATGCTTGTATCCGAGACGTGGCAAGAGATATCTCAATCTCTTGCCTTGAGTCTCCATGGTTTCAAGGATCTTATCCTCGACGATACCTATTTTGTCCATGACATCCATATTCCGGGGGTTGGCTCTTCCACCAATCCCTATGATGCCCCTAATGGGGCGTTGTGTGCAAACTTTAACACGGTTTTTTTGAAGCGGGATGACACAGGCAGGATCGTTTCAGCAGAACCGCAGACCCCCATGACCCCGTTTGTCCTTAAGAAGCTTCGGCTATCAAGTTCAAGCAGCGGCCGCCACACCCTTTGCCTCAACGGGCGTGACGCTGCGCGCTATGCAGGGGATCTCCTTTTGTATTTCTTAAAGGAAAGGGGCCAGGTTTTTCAGGGTGAGGTCCGCGCAGGCAAAGTGGAACCTGAAGACTCGCTGGTTTACACCTATCATTCGGCTCTTACCCTTGAGCAGGTCCTGAAGAAGATGTTTGAGTTTTCGAATAACTTTATGGCTAATCAGATCCTGATCACTCTCGGCGCCCATGTGCACGGCCCACCCGGAACCCTGGCCAAAGGCGTTATGGTAGTTTCTGACTATGCTCGGGATGTGTTGCACATAGACGATGTTGAGATTGCAGAGGGATCCGGGATTTCAAGAAACAACCGCATGTCGGTCCTGGATATGCTTGCCGTGTTGAGGCGTTTTGAGGCTTACAGGGGCCTTCTTGTCCACAAGGGACGGGTTTTTTACAAAAGCGGGACATTAAGGGATATTAAGACGAGGGCCGGATACATCGAGGGCAAATCCGGCACCCTTTATTATTTTGTTATCTTTCTGAACAGGTCGCGCGCGGATATTGATTCCATTTTGGACTGTGTTAAAAGGAGTCTTGATAGAGGAAGTGGCAATGATGAAGATTTTTTGCAGGACTTTTCTTGTAAGCATCCTTGTGGTCTTTTTGACTTGCGGGTGTGGGGGCAAGGAAGAGCAGGGGGGGCTCGTCTCCGATGCTGCACCTGACTTTGCACTCAAGGATGTAAATGGCGGTATCCGCCGCCTGTCTGACCTGAGCGGGAAGGTTGTTCTCTTAAGTTTTTTTGCAACCTGGTGTGGTCCATGCCGTCAGGAGATTCCTGATCTGGTCGGGCTTTATAAGAGATTCAGAGATAAAGGGTTTGAGATCATAGGGGTGTCCCTCGATAAGGAAGGTGAATCCATTCTGAGGCCATTCATTGATCACTACGGGATCACTTACCCAATTGTACTGGGAACCAGGGAGGTCGTTCTGGATTACGGTGGGTTCGAGAGGATTCCGGTTACCTTCCTGATAGACCGGTACGGTAGAATCAGCGATTATTTTTTTGGGTTTCGGCCGGGTTATGTGATAGGGCAATCCGTAGAAGAACTCCTGAAACAAAGAGACCAATCGGAAAGCCCCTAAGAGGAACCGTTCACGGGTTCAGAGGTTCAGAGGTTCAAAGGTTGTATTCTCATCACCATACGCCATTTTCTAAACGTTTTGCAGGATAAAACCGACCGTTCCCACATTCCCACAAACCTGCCCGCCATTGCCGACCTCTTGGGATATGCCCGTTCCGTACATGACAGGCGAGGCAGGCGGGTCTGGAACATGGCACTTGCCAATTATGTGGCAAAACCAGCGTT
>MAXP01000039.1 GCA_001751085.1 Desulfobacterales bacterium C00003060
CTATTGATGTTCATGGCCGGCGAAAAAGTGTCATTTGTGGCCTTTCGAGGTATATGACTGTCCCCAGTGGCTTTTTGCGGCTTTCGTCCCCGATTACAGCGGCGGGCCCGCTCCCGATTTTAACGGGATTCCCTATTAAGTCCATTAGGACACCAAATATGCCTTTATCAGAAAATGCCTGCTGATGTCAAGGCGGAAACAGGGGAAACTCAATCCGGTTTTTGCAGATTTATAAGAGATTCCTTGGACTTGCGCATAGTCTTTGATGAATTTTTATTCAGAAATTTCCGTATGACATGAAAGGAGGAATGATGAAAAAGAAGGTTTTGCTTGTGGTCTGTGTGGGCAGTGCCGTACTCCAGTTGTGCCGGGGGAGCCAGCCATCGCCTGCTTACGCCGCTTTGGGTATTGAGGATTGGGTGAGCGACGCTGCCACACATGTAGGCGCTCCTGACAACAGGATTGAAACGTTCGTTAGAACTTGTCCTGACGCCCCAGGGCAATGACATGATCCTGGTACTTGGACCCGGGGTCATCGCTCACCCAATTCCAATTCCTTTCTATCATGCTCTTACTGGTGGTTCAACCACTTAGCGATGTCTGTAATTTATTGAACCCTATCCTTAAGAGGTTTTCCTGGCGTGAACTTGACAGCCTTGGAAGCTGGAATCTGGATCTTTTCCCCTGTGCTCGGATTCCGTCCTTCTCGTGCAGCTCGATCAACAACTTTGAAGCCCCCAAAGCCCACGATTGAGGTGGGATCTCCCTTCTCCAAAGCTGAAGCAATACCATCAAAGACGGCATTGACTGCTTTACCCGCAGACGCACCGGTGATGTCTGCCTGCTCTGAAACAAATCTTACCAAATCTTCTTTCTTCATTTTTTTCCTCCAATGCAACAGTCCAAAGGTTCAGTTTGGGTCAATACACCGTAATTGAGTTCAACTCAAGGCTTTTTGAGCATTTTGGGTTTTGGAACTTCCGTTAGAGGAGAACGAACCATCAGCCTTTTGGGGATGTCAATTCATGATGAAAAAGTATTTTAAGCCTATGCAATAGACTTGAGGGTTGCCTCAAGTTTTCCTTGTTTTTCAACGAGTTCTACGTATCCGCCGTGGACCAACATTCCAGGGTTTAGGATGATTGTGTCTCCAATTCTGTCTTTCCCTACTGCTTCATGAATATGCCCGGTGAGGCAGACCTGCGGCTGATATTTTTCTATGAATTCACGAATCGAGACACTACCGACATGATGTCCGCCGCCCACAATGTCTACATTGGTGTTATAAGGGGGCGTATGTGAGACCAAGACCTTCAACGTGACGTGTTTTATCTCTTCATATCCTTTTTGAACAAATTCTTTTATCTCCTGTTCGGTATATTCGGTGGGAGTATTGAAAGGTGTGTGGTTTGAGCCCCCGACACCAAAAAAACCGACCCCCTGAATAATAACGCCTTTTGAGTGAAGATTGATTCCAAGGTCGTCCAGGTAACGCTCTACCTGGCTCTGGTCCATGTTTCCAGGCTGGGCATAGAGATTAGGATTATAGCGTGATACAGTCTCTATTACCTTCTTTGCTTCCTCAGCGCCACCAAAGTCCGTCAAATCCCCGGTAATTATTACACAGTCTGCGTCGGAGAGCCCGTCGACCTTTCCTACGTTTTCGGGCTGATCATGAATATCGCCAAAACTGATGATTCTCACAACTGTTCCCTCCGTTCCTGCATGGTTTCCTTCTTGATCTATAGCTTTTCAGAAAAATACTTGCAAATTTGCGGGATGAATGGCTCTGGTAACCATGTGAAATTATGCTAAAATGATGTGCGGTTTAACTCCGCAATCCGCAATCCGAAATCCGAAATACTACAGGGTCATTCTTTCCTGTTGCCAATTGAAGCAGTTGATCACCTGATTTGTCAAATCTTTTTTTCAATTCCGGTTCGTCCTAAAGATATCTCAGAGTCCCGCCTCCTGCCAACCGACGGCTTTCAGCGCGATGAACGCCTGTCACAAGAGGTAATGCAAGACCCAAACACCTTTACATTTTTTACACGAAATGATAGTCCTGAACGCGTCAAACACTTGAGTGGAAATTGGTTGAGTGGTTGTTACGTTGGCTCCAAAAATTGCGACCTGTGGAGGCAGATTATTGGAAGAATACGGGTCTATGAATGATCTTGGTCATACGCCGTCAGCTCTCGGCGACAAGTTACCGGAAGACCTGAAGCGTTGCATTGCATTTCACGGCCATCTGTGCCCTGGGCTGGTGTACGGTTACCTGGTTGCCAAAAGGGCCGCAGGACTTCTTGGCCTTCGTCGTTCGCGGGACGAAGAAGTTGTGGCCATCAGCGAAAACGACACATGCGCTGTGGATGCTCTGCAGGTCTTGCTTGGCACGACCACAGGAAAAGGGAATCTGCTCCTGAAGAATTACGGAAAGAACGTCTTTATAGTGCTTAATCGTTCAGACAAGCGGGCTCTTCGCTTTTCGCGCAAGTGCGTTTACAGGTACGAAGGAGAGTACCCAGACGAGTTTGCCGAACTTGAGGCCGCCTTTGCTGCTGGTCGCGCAACCATCAAACAGCGAATACGCCAGAAATGGCTTAAAGCCATGGACCTTCTTTCCAAGCCCTTTGATGCAGTATTTGACAGCAAGGAAATGGAATGCCCTGAGATCCCTTATGCCCCCCTGGCCCCTTCTGATGCATGTGCCTGCTGCGGTGAGATGACCATGGCGACCAAGATGACTGAAACGGGCGATGGCAGACGCCTCTGTATCCCGTGTGCTGAGAAAGAGCCCTAACTTTTCAAACAGTTCGGGTGCGCTTGAAGTTATGGTAACAAGCCTCCGGGCAAGCAGAACGACTTCACTTGTTGTTCGCATTGTGCAATCAAGGCGAAAGGAGAGCGAACCGGTCAATTGGAACGTACTATTTTGGTTTCGACACCTTGGCCCCTTTATAGCCGGCCTTCCATTCAGCTCGGTGCCCTTAAGGCCTATTTGGAGGCCCCGTTTCCCGAGTTGAAGGTGCACGCCCTTCACATCTATCTCCAGGTGGCCGAATCCATTGGATACGAACTTTACAGGGCCATCTCCGAAAGGACCTGGTTGGCAGAAAGCGTTTACGCAGTCTTGCTATTCCCTGAGCGAGCAAAGGAAATTGAAAAGGTCTTCTACCGAGAGGCCAGGGGTAAGCCTAACCTTCGCAAGGTCGATTTCAAGACGCTGACGTCACAGGTCAGGGATGTGTCCAACTGTCTTATTAACGGCGTGGACTGGGAGGGTTGTACACTTGCGGGTTTTTCAATATGTCTTTGTCAGCTCACCTCTTCGCTTTATTTTATCAGGCGCATCAAGAAAAAGTTTCCAAATCTTGCCATCGTGGTAGGCGGGTCTATGTTCGTTGGAGACTCAACGCGAAACCTGTTTAAGGTGTTTCCCGAGATCGATTTTGTGGTCAATGGTGAAGGCGAGCTTCCGCTGAGCCGGTTGGTTCGGCATCTCAAAGATCACCAAAGCCACAACGAGATACCACCGATTCCAGGGGTTGTCACGCGGAACGCTGCAAGAGATAGCGCGTCTGTGTCCTTCTGCCAAATGGAGACCCTAACTAGCCTCCCACATCCTGACTACGATGACTATTTTCGTGTGCTTAAGACATTCGCCCCCGAGAAGACCTTCTTCCCTACCGTTCCAGCCGAGATATCCCGGGGTTGCTGGTGGCGCGTGCCATCAGGTGCAGGCAAACACTCGGGGTGTGCCTTTTGCAACTTAAACCTTCAATGGGATGGGTACAGATCCAAGGGCGTGTCCCAGGTCGTTTCAGAGGTCGATCACCTGACCACAAGGTACAAGACACTGTCTGTGGCCTTTATGGATAACCTGCTTCCGGTAAAAGAGTCCGAAGAGATCTTTGCCAGGCTTGGCAAGCTGAACAAGGACTTTCGTTTTTTTGCCGAGATGCGGGGCTCCACCCCAAGGCATGTGTTGGAGGCAATGCAGGTCGCAGGAATGCACGAGGTCCAAATCGGTATTGAGGCCCTCAGCACACGGCTGCTGAAAAAACTTAACAAAGGGACGTCAACAATCCAGAACCTGGAGATCATGAAGCACTGCGAAGAACTGGGTATTGCGAATGTTTCGAATCTGATACTCAATTTTCCCGGCAGTGACCACCAGGATGTGGAGGAAACCTTGCGGAACTTGGAGTTCGCTTTGCCGTTTCGTCCACTGAGGTTTGTCCACTTCTGGCTTGGCCTTGGAAGCCCTGTGTGCCGAACTCCGGAGGCCTTTGGACTCACGGCGGTCTTCAACCACCCGAATTATGCTGCCATATTCCCGCCGGATATCTTCCGTTCCATGCGCTTTATGATCCAGGCCTATCGTGGCGATCTTGGGTATCAGAGAAAACTCTGGCAACCGGTAAAGAAAAAGGTAACGGCATGGAAAAAGGTGTATGCCGAACTCCACAAGGGTCCTTCGCACACGCCCATTCTCAGCTTTCGGGATGGCCGTGACTTTTTGATCATACGCCAGAAGAGGCCAAACGCCGAATCCTTGACGCACCGCCTGGTTGGAACGTCCAGGGCAATATACCTTTATTGCCAGAGGCATCGTTCGATGAAAAGCGTCCTGGCCCATTTTCCGGGGGTGGCTGAGGACAGGATCACCCCTTTTTTGAGGATGATGGTTGACAAGAAATTGATGTTTGAAGAAAACGGGAAATACCTGAGCCTGGCTGTGCCGGTGAGGCAGATGAATCGTTAACCGTTCACAGGTTCAGGGTTCAACGTTCAGGCTTAGGGAAAAGACTGAAATTGGACCCCCGAAAGCCTCGTAAAAAATGGGAGCTGTGCGGTTAGGTTTCGGTTTTGCTGTTCCATGAAAATCGTGTATTCACCGCAAAGACGCAAAGAGCGCAGAGATAGATGATTTTCCCTGAAAAAAGAACCTCTGCGACCCCTGCGTCTTGAGCGAAGCGGGCGGTGAAAAAATGGAACGGGCATATCCCAAGAGGTCGGGAATGGCGGGCAGGTTTGTGGGGATGTGGGAGCGGGCGAGAAAACTTTAATAGTGTAAGGATAGACCATGAGCAAATACATGCAATTGACGGTCCGAATTCGTCCTTATTACAGGAAGGGTTTCAAGAAGGCTTACCCCAAGTTGGCCCATCGTTTCAGTTACCTGGATGAGGCTTGGGTGGAGGGGAATCCTTCATTCTTTGAAATCGCAGGGAAACTCGACAAACTCCTGTACCAATTGGAAGGCGATCCCCCCTTCAGGGAGATCCTCCTCAAGCACAGATCAGCACTTCACAAGCTTTACGAGGATGTTGAGGAACGTATTGCCGATTGGCACCTGGCAGAGGCTGATCGGGTACTGTATGAGATGGAGGACATTTTTGATGAAATAGAAGCCGAAGTGGGGAGGATATAGACTGGTTCTATACCTCGGAAGGTCATAAATGGCGGTTTTCTCGGTGAGTCATGGGCATCAAGAGCAAGGCGCGAAGGCGCGGAATAGCTGGCTATTGCAAGCCTGAGCAACGCGGCTATTGATGTTCATGGCCGGCGAAAAAGTGTCATTTGTGGCCTTTCGAGGTATATCTCTCTTGCCTTATCCTAACAGCCCTGGCGTGGGCTGTTAGTCCTTCAATTTCTGCTAATCGGATAATGTCGGCAGCATCTCTTTTAAGCGCCTTCTCAGCATAGTAAACAATACTTGTTTTCTTGGTGAAGTGATCCACAGAAAGCGCTGATGCAAACCGAGCGGTCCCTGCTGTGGGGAGCACATGGTTTGGCCCTGCTATGTAGTCCCCCACAGGTTCAGGTGTGTAAGAGCCAAGAAACACAGCGCCTGCATTTTGGATACGGTCCAGGTATTGGAAGGGTTCTTCGACTTGTAGTTCTAAGTGCTCCGGGGCGATTCTATTGGCCAGGTCAAAGGCAGCGGCAAGATCGGGCACCACCATTATAGCCCCATAAGTTTTTATCGAGGCCTCAGCAATGTCCCTTCTTGGAAGGTCTTTCATTTGCCCCATGACGGCATCAGACACGGCCTTGGCTTGATTTTGTGATGGTGTAAGAAGGATCGCTGAGGCAAGGGGGTCATGCTCTGCCTGGGATAGAAGGTCAGCGGCAACATAGGATGCTTTTGCTTGTTCATCTGCGATCACAAGCACTTCGCTGGGTCCTGCGATTATGTCAATCCCTACTGTGCCGGATACCAGCTTCTTGGCAAGGGTGACATAGATGTTGCCCGGGCCTACAATGACATCCACCTTGGGAATCGTCTCTGTACCATATGCAAGGGCCGCGATTCCCCAGGCGCTTCCAGCCTTGTAGATGGTTTCAACACCTACCCTGTGGGCGGCCACAAGCAGATGCGGGTTGACCTCTCCGTTTCTTGTTGGGGGTGTGGTGATGCATAGCTTTTTAACACCTGCGATCCTTGCAGGAATACATCCCATGAGAACCGATGATACAAGAGGGGTCTTGCCCCCTTGCCCGCCTGGCACATACACACCTGCGGCATTTACCGGCCGAACAAGCTGTCCAAGCATCGTACCGTCAGCATTGGTCGTAAACCAGGACCGCTCAACCTGATACCTGTGAAAGGCCTCGATCTGTTTTGCAGCTTTGTTCAGGCTTCTGACAAACCCCTTGTCTACCCTGCGGCGGGCCCCATCAAGCTCTGTCTTTGTGACTTTCAGCGATTTGGCGGTCAGCTCGGGCGCATCAAAGCGGTTTATGTAGTCTATCAAGGCCTTGTCTTTGTTTTTTCGAATATCTGTCAGGATTTTATTGACAGCCTGCATATCGCCGGCCTTGAAGGCAAGGTCCCTGTTTAGGATTGTATCAAGCCTTTTCTTGGCAGTTTCTGATGGGAATTCGAATATTCTCAAGATAGATCCTTTCCTACGACTGAAACACAATTCTAAAGTAGTCCACCGCCTTGCGGAGACCTTCTTCAAGAGAAACCTGGGTTTCATAGTTTAAGACTTGTTCGGACACAGTGATATCAGCCCACGAATCGCGCACATCGCCAGGCCTGGGGTCGGTGTAGATAGCTTTCACATCAGATCCCGTGATCTTCCGCAAGAGGGCTAAGAGCTGGTTGAGGGTAAGGCGGCCGCCGCAGGCAAGGTTCATGACCTTGCCCGGGGCGTCCTCGGCCTCAATGGCAAGCAGGTTTCCATAAACAACATTATCCACGTAGGTAAAATCACGAGATTGTTCGCCATCCCCGTATACAGTTGGCTGAGTGCCTGTCAGAAACGCCTTAACAAAAAGAGGAATCACTGCTGAATATTCTGAATCAGGGTCCTGGTGAGGGCCGAACACATTGAAATATCGAAGTGATACGGTTTCAAGGCCGTAAAGTTCATAGAAAATCCGCAGGTAATGTTCTGCGGTCAGCTTTTGGACGGCATATGGTGAAAGTGGATCCGGGAATATCGTTTCATTCCTTGGAAACCCAGGTGCATTTCCATACACTGAAGAAGACGACGAAAAGATCAGCCGTTTCACTCCTGCATCTCGTGCTGCCACGAGAAGGTTAAGTGTCCCGTCAATATTGGCTTGGTTTGACTCAATAGGATGGGCTACAGACTTCGGTACCGAAGGTATAGCCGCCTGGTGAAACACATATTGGACGCCATCCATTGCCTTGCAGCAAGTGGCAAGGTCTGTTATGTCGCCTTCCACTGTTTCCAGGTTAGCCATGAGATCGGGTGGCATCCCTGCAAACTTGAGGTTTTCCCGTTTTCCAGTAGAGAAATTGTCCAAGACGCGTACGTTATCCCCCTGGTTAAGGAGGGTCTTCGCAATGTTCGAACCGATAAATCCTGCGCCGCCAGTTACCAAAAAACTAGCCATTGTTGTCTATTCTCCTTTCGGTGTTATTCCTTGCAGGGTCATAATTGGGGGTTTTGCCATAAGGGAGTGTCTATAGTGAGCTAAAGTAAACTAAAGTGCCTAAAATCGCAAAATATCCTAAGTTATCAAATAGTTAAATGTTATTTGGTTGAGTCAAGTGCATACCCCACTTCCATTTTTCCATTTAAGTTCGCAGGACGCGGACACCCTTATTACGCCCCACCCATAAAATCAATTTCATCGCATGGCTGCAATAAGATTACGGCAACGTCCACCGCAAATGCTAAGTGGCATGGATAGTAGAACGTCCGCCATCACCAGTGGGCAGGGTAATCGGCCCTTTGTAAAAGGCGATTAAACACAAAATATGAAAAAAGCGTTAAATGCCACGACCATGCCCATCTGAGTCCATGGCGTTGTTCTGCGGCCTTCATTGCGACTCATTACAGTATTTGCTTGGCCCAGGATATGGCAACAATTGTAATTCACTGATGAAGCGATAATCGCGTTGGTTCTTTGAGATAAACGGCTGATTGAACGTAATGGCCGTAGCTGCAATCAACGCATCAGGTATTGCCAATCCATGACTCAATCGATACTGAAGCAAAAGACCAATTGCTTTATCTGAGATCTGATCGCTCAGTTTGAGCACTTGGAATCGTTGCAGAAAACGTTTCGTGTTTTCCAGTTCAGTTTTGTTACGGCATCCAACAAAGAGCTCCATCTGTGTGATTACACTAATAGCTAACATAGAGTTTTGTTCGAGACCATCTAAACAGTCAATTGCTTTGCTGATTTGCGATGCAGCGTCAATTAGAACATCAGTATCAACGATGGCTAATGCATTCACAACCTACGCCCCCATTCGCGTTGGCGCAGACTTTTCACCCAAGCAACGCTGTTACGCATGTCTTCACGCCCTCGCCACATCCCTATAAAAGGCTCATCAGATAGTTTGGTCTGCCTATGTTTCCTGATAGTACGCACAACTGGATAACGTGTTTTCAGGAAAGCCACAAAGTCAATGACTTCTTTCTGCGCCTCTACTGGTAAGGATTCTATCTCCTCAGCAATTTTTGTAGTCCTCATTTTTATCCTCCTCCCCCCTGCAAATATATTTCGTTCGGCTTCGTTTGTGTGGGATCCACTGAAGTATATATTATACCTCGAAAGGGCACAAATGACACTTTTTCGCCGGCCATGAACATCAATAGCCGCGTTGCTCAGGCATGCAATAGCCTGCTATTCCGCGCCTTCACGCCTTGCTCTTGATGCTCATGACTCACCGAGAAAAGCACCATTTATGACCTTCCGAGGTATAGACATCAAGTTCAATACAATATATCACTACAGCATAAGTTTCAAATAAAACATCAACCCACCTCTTCCAGTTCGTCAAGCAACACAGTTTCCCACGCCACAAATACATGCCGCAGAACGACCAAACCGTGCAAATGCCGTCCAATGATCATTGCGCTGGTTACGGCATATACGTTTTCCAGTCACAGTACCACCTCCGCTGGAGTGGTACTGTGACTTAGGACTCAGAAAGTAACCGTTGAAGCTGTTGCACCAGATAGTGCGGTAAAGAAATCAACTTGAAGTCCACCGTCCCCTTTGCTGTTTTTCTTCTTTCAGTGAATATGGTTGGTTGATCTGAACAAAATCTGACGGCTCGGGGCAATGATTTTTCCAGGACCATGATGTGCAGAGACCGCAGACGTCCGGTGCCGCCGGCCTTAATCTCAACAGGAACGACATTATTAAAATCATCGGTGATCACATAGTCCACCTCAGCCGATGAAGACTTCCGCTCGCGAGCCCAGTAGAAAAGCTCAGGCACCCTGTAATGTGGCTGCGCTTGATAAAGATGCTGGCCGATGAATTGCTCCGCCAGAACGCCGTTATTCACCAGGTTCAACTCTCCGACCTGTTCGATTTCAGTTGGTATGAGATTTAACTGTGTAAGCAATAGCCCCACATCAAGAAGCATCATCTTGAAAAATCGCTCGTTCTTCTCCGCTGCCAGCGGTATTCCGTTGGCGTGGCTATGAAAAATCTTTGTGATGATCCGGGCCAGGCACAACTGTTCAACCGCCTTTGCCAGGTCATTGGACCGGTAGTTCGGAGTTATGTGAGAGTAGATAAGTTTTTTCCCCATCAACCGAGGCATTGAATCAAAAACCATCGTGAGGAGTTGCGGATTTGACTTGCCGTGATATTTATTAAAGTCCAAGCGAAATGTTTCGATAATCTCCGCCTTGACCCTTTCGACTTCTTTAAAGCTGCGATCCTGGGCGAAACAACTTATTGGCTCAGGCATCCCGCCCACAACATTGAATATTCGTACCAGATGGTTGAGTTTTTCATGAATCGGTTCCTGGATTGTGTCTCCAAGTCTGTAACTCTCTAATTTGGCTACGGCTTTGTCTTCTCCTGTTGCTAACAGAAATTCTTGAAAGGTCAGGGGGCCGAGATAAAAAAGTTCAATACGTCCGACCGGAATCGAAAATTTCGGTTCAGCTAACACAAACTCCAGAAGTGATCCGGTCACCATTATTCTGTATTCCGGCGCCTCCTCGTAGAAATACCGGAGAAGTGATAGAACAGGCGGGCAAGACTGTACTTCATCAAAGAAAATAATAGATCGCTTGGGATCGATATCAATATGGAGTTCGAACTCAATGGCCTCAATCGTCCTGCGCGGATTCAAATCATTCAATGTTGGAATGAACCTCCAGGGTTTCTCCATATTGAGCTCAACCAACTGAAAATCCTCCTGCTCTGCAAACATACGAACCAGGGTGGTTTTGCCGACCTGACGAGCGCCACGGATTAACATGGGCTTACGTTTACTTCTGTAACACCATTCTTTTAAATAGCTTAGACAATCTCTGTTGATCATTCTCCACCCTCTTTAGAATCCTTTAAGGCCAGTTAATCGTACGCGTCGAAATGTCAAAAGTCAAGGTATTTCCAGCAGCAATATTGATAGAAGTAAGGGAATAAAATGCGCTCAGTTTCCCCCTCTTCCCTGAAAACCCCGATAGGCCTCTGCCTGCTTGGTATACATGTCAACATAGAGACAGCCCTGAAGCATATGTGAGAAGTGCAATAGGGGTAAGGGGTTGCAAAAATTTCCAAACTTTTTTGTCGCAATGACTGGACATCATGATTTTTGTCTGATATGAAAATTATATACAGGGGTCCGTTTTGACGTTGACCCCATATCAAGAGGAGGAAATCATGAGCAAACCGAGCCGTAGGCCGAACCGCGAGGAGATCAAACAACTGAGAAAGGACAGGAAAAAGGCCCAGAAGGCTTTACGCGAACGTCAGAATTCGCAAGGATTAGTGCCAAGGAACAAGCCTGCGATGCCAAACCATAAGTGCGAGTATGAGACCGTGGAGCAAGAGGAGGCTGCACGTGTGGATGTCGCCACTGAACAACTCAGGACCTATCGTTCTCAGATGCCCACGTTGTTGAGACGATTGGCCAAAATTCGTGATCCGAGGAATCCGAAGAAAACTAAATACAAACTGACAGTTCTTATGATCTACGGCATCCTCATGTT
>MAXP01000040.1 GCA_001751085.1 Desulfobacterales bacterium C00003060
CTTTATGAGCGCGTTTCTTGTTCGCCGTGCCAATCGCCTGGAAAATCGCTTAGATGAAGTGGTCATAACGCTGAAGAGAAACATCTGAAAGCAGAACAGTCATCAGTCTGTGTGGGTTTGTGGCTGATTGAATAGAGAAAAACCATGATCAATGTTCGTCAATCCCTCCGACGAAACAGCAAGACTGAAGGCATCAATATAGCACCGCTCATTGACCTCGTATTCCTTTTGTTGATCTTTTTTATGGTTACAACGAGCTTTGTAAAGGAAACCGGAATAGATGTACAGCGTCCCACGGCCTCTACTGCAGCGATCAAAGAGAAAGGAAACGTCCTTATCGGAGTCGATTCAAATGGACGCATTTTCCTGGAAAGAAAGCAAATTGACGTTCGAAGTGTTCGAGCCCACATCGAGCGATGTTTGGCAGAGAATCTTGAAGCGGCTGTGGTTATTGTGGCCGATAAGAATAGTCATACCGGTGTGGTCATTCAGGTGATGGACCAGTGCCGCCTGGCCGGGGCCAAGAATGTGAGTATAGCAGCCTCAAGGCCCGCTGGTCAGGGCTAAACGAACAGCAGAACCATCAGATTCTCTATAGTATTTCGGAATTCGGAATTAAGCTGCGCATCATTTTAGCGTAATTTCACATGGTTATCAGAACCATTCGTAACTTCTCAAAAAGTCCGGGTAACCTCCTGAGATTAGCCCCGCCGACAGGCAATTAAATTTGAAAACGTCTGAAACTCGCTTATAAGTGAGTCTAAAGAAAAAAGAGTATTGATGACCTAAGATACTGATCCTTAGACTTGAAATCCATGTGTCTCGAAAGGCTCAGAACGCCTGCTCTTTTTTCTTAAGGCTCACTAATGCGCTCAGACAGTCAGACATTTTCAAATTGAACCACCTGTCGGCTCAGATTATTGAGAAGTTGCCGGACTTTTTGAGAAGTTACAACCATTCATCCCGCAAATTTGCAAGTATTTTTCTGAAAAGCTATATATGAACTGCCTGACTTTCACAAAAAATGGCCTTTTGGCTCGAATCCGCAATCCGCAATCCCTGGCCCGGACCTGGCCAATAGGCTCTGTGGTTGCATATATGAAGCGAGCGCCAGGGCAGGCCGCAATCCGCAATCTGATAGCTCCAGGGCTTGCCTTGGTAGTGAATATCTTTTTGTTTGCCTTGCTGCCGAATTTTGTACAGAGCGACTTGAGAAAAAGCGATCTTGAAACCATTATCCCTGTCCATCTGGCCCAGATAAGGCCCCCAAAACCCCCGATGGAGAAAGAAGAAAAACCACCTCAGAAAAAACCACCTGAAAAGGTCATTCCCACGGTCAGGTTGCAGCATAAGGTGCCAAGGAAGCAAGAAATAAAGATGGAAATGCCGCACATGAGCTTTGAAATCAATCCTAAGCTGGCATTGGGGATGCCGGTAGCCCCACCGACCGCGGAACCCACTATATTTCCATCTAAAAACTTCTATGACCAGGGCGAGGTAGACCAGATGCCCATGGCGATTTTCAAGATGAAGCCTGTCTATCCATATCGCGCCAGGCGACTCAACATCACTGGAAAGCTGCATGTAAAATTCCTGGTAGATGAAAACGGCTGTGTGAGCAACATCAAGGTTCTTAAGTCAGCGCCACCTGGGATTTTTGACGAAAGCGTGCTCAAGGCCCTTCCCTCATGGCGGTTCTCTCCGGGTGAACTCTGCGGCGAGGCAGTTTCTACGTGGGTGGTCACAACCATTGAATTTGACATGGAGGAGAAATGAACTCAAGGCTGAAAGCTCAAAGGTCAAAGCAACAAAGGTCAAAGGTCGAGCCGAAAAGCGTTATGCTTTCAGCTTTGAGCTTTCAGCTTCTTGTTTCCTGTCTCTTACTTTTGGCTTTAAGCTTCCAGCTTTTGGCTCTGATTTGTTGCCCTGCCTGGGCCGAAAGCGAAGTGCCAAGATTGACACCGGCAGTTCAAAGGGTAGTCTATGAGGCCCAGCAATCAATAGAGAAAAAAGAATACTTGGAAGCGGAGGAATGCCTTAAAGGATTCATTGAGAAAAACCGGCAAAAGCCTCATTATCTGGTAGAATTTACCTTGGCCAATCTCCTTGCCATGGCGGGCAAAGACGGAGAGGCCCTGCCACACTACACGGCTGCTGTTAATTTATATCCGGCATTTGCTGCGGCATGGCAAAATATGGGCAAGATTCACTTTGACCTGAAACACTACGATGAAGCAGGAGATTGCCTGTCGAAAGCCTATGAACTCAATGAAAAAAAGAACCCTTCCCTACTCTATTACGCAGGTGTTGCCTATATCATGGCAAAAAAGGAGAGAAAGGCCCTGCCACACCTGGAGTATCTCTCCTCAGGTGAAGCAGGAAATCCCAAAACAGAATGGCTCGAAGCGTTGTTAAAGGTATGTATGGACCTCCAGCTCAACGACAAGGCCTTTGACATAATTCACGCACTGCTTGACAAAAACGGAGAAGACCCTCGCTGGTGGAAGATCCTGGCACGTTTTCATTTGCAGCAAAGCGATTACAGCAACGCCACTGCCGCACTGACCGTACGCTCATATCTAACCACAATAGACAGGCAAGACATCATGCTCCTGGGTGATCTCAACAACGCTATCGGAGTGCCCCTGAAGGCAGCAGAATACTATGAAATGGCCGCGGGTTTGGAAAACAGCCCATCATCCACCTATGAGAAACTCGCGTCTGCTTTCATCGCCGCCCACAGGATGGCAAATGCCATAGAAGTGCTGGAGAGCACCTTGGAGCAAAAACCCACATCCCGACTCTGGTTCATGATGGGCCAGGTCCTTTACGAGGAAGGGAGTTTTGACAGGGCATATAACGCCTTCCACCACAGCGTACGGCATGATCCCAAAAGCGGGCGGGCATATCTGATGATGGGCTATTGTGCCTTGCAATCGGATAAAAAAGACGCGGCCAGGGCTGCATTTCAAAAGGCCTGCCGCTTCCCCAAGCAAGAAAAATCGGCCAAAAAATTCCTAAGGCAAGTGGCAACACTTTCCACTTCGAAGCAAGGGATGTGATCATTAGGCTTTATAGTGAAAGCGAGGCATCCTTCACGACAAATCAAAAGTAGTTTACACTTTGTTGATCTTCGGTTTTGGTAATGAAATTTGAAATGTGAAATTGGGAAAAACCCCAAAAAGTAGATGCGTTACCCAATTTCAAATTTCGAATTTCCAGTTTGGACATCGCCATTCAATTCGCATAATACACGCTTTTTCGAAAAAAGTGTAAACTGGTGAATGAAGGATGCCGAAAGCGACGTGTAGAAACCACCCATATCAATTCGATTTCACCTTGTTATTGACAGGAATGACAGGTCTTACAAGAAAGGAAGAACAGAAATGAAGCAGTCTGAATCGGTGTTGCACTTATTGATATTGACCTTGATTCTTGTCTTTGTCTCTACCGCACAGGCGCAGGAGGCAGCACAACTGGAAAAAATGGTTGTGACTGCTACTATGACGGAAAGGGAGATAGAAAAGGCCCCTGGTTCTATTGAAGTAATAACATCGCAGGAAATAGAAGAGATGGACGCCCAAACCGTGGCAGACGCGTTGGAAATGGCAACAGATCTTATCGTTGAAGGTGAAACAGGAAGAACCCAAACCCCGAGCATACGAGGGGCGGGCGGCAAACATACCCTGGTGCTAATTGATGGAAGGAGGCTCTCAGGGGGCTACAAGGATTTTATTGACATAAATCAGATCTCCGTAGATATGATCGATCATATCGAGATTGTCAGAGGCCCAACCTCCGCCCTCTACGGAAGTGATGCCATAGGTGGTGTTGTCAACATTATAACGAAGAAGCCTCCCCGCGAATTGGCTATGGGGGCCACGTTCCAGTACGGTATAGATACATATGGAGAAGGTGAAGAGCCTGTCGGCAGGGCTCATATCGGGAGCGCTTTAGATCGTTTCGGATTCCTTCTTGCTGGTGGATACAGATACAAACACAAGTGGAACAGAGATGGAGTGGCTCCCGATGATGGAGATGATGTGAAGTTGGGTTCGATCAACGGCCGTTTTTCTTTTGACCTGAACGACAATCACGGCCTTCTGGCAGGATTTGAGTACAACGACATGAACAGAGAAGGGCTGAGATTTTATCAGAAGCTTGACAGGGAAAGAACTTCTGATGACAAGAGGCACGGCTATTTCTTGGAGTACGACGGCAAGCCGAGTGCTCTTTGCAACCTCATGCTCAGAGCCTATCATTCCGAACATGAAAATGAAATCGAATTTTCACCGGCCGCCCAGGTCACCGGAGAGGAAGATGCAAAACGTAAACTGAATCAGGTGGAGGGCCGGTTTACAGGGGCATTTTTCGATAAGCATATTCTCACTGCGGGTTGTGAATATAGGGAAGAAAGCAGAGAAGACTCAACCGGTCATGATGATGACCTGGATAATTTCGGTCTGTATCTTCAGGATGAATATCAGGTTATTGACCCTTTGCTTATAGTTTTGGGTTTGCGATTAGACGATTATTCCGAATTTGGTTCTGAATGGACGCCGCGTGTTTCGCTGATTTACGGAATTCTCGAAAACCTTAGACTGAAGGCCTCTTACGGCAAAGGTTTTAGCGCGCCGAGCATATCCCAACTCTTTGTCACTTCTTATAGAAAGAGGGGAAAGTGGGTATATGAACCCAACCCCGATTTGGACCCGGAGACATCAAATTCCTACGAGGCAGCCATTGAAGGTGAATACAAGAAGTTCTGGGGCAGAATTAGTCTTTTTAGAAACGAAGTAAAGGACTTGATTGAACCCGTCTATTATAGATCAACAGGCAGCGGCAGAAACAAAATAGACTATTACAGGTATCAGAATATTGATGAGGCTACCATGGAAGGT
The DNA here is from genome assembly GCA_001751085.1 of Desulfobacterales bacterium C00003060. GTDB lineage: Bacteria > Desulfobacterota > Desulfobacteria > Desulfobacterales. Next base: position 4,902 of record MAXP01000040.1, read on the forward strand.
GTGGAACTTGAAGGTGGTGTGGACCTGCCTTGGAGCTTCTCTTTTTCAGGAAATATGAGCAGTCTGAATACAGAAAACAAGAACACCGGCAAGGATTTGGAAGGACAGCCGGACTACAAGGGGTATCTGAAACTGGGTTATGATTATCCAGGATTCGGACTTCGAGCCAATATAAGAATGAATTACATCGGAAAGTGTTACTATGCCGACGGAACAGAAGATGATTATACCCTTTTTGACTGCTATGTATCAAAGGACTTATTCAAGCATATCAAGCTCTTTGCAGGCATTAACAATATCTTCAACACAAGGGAGGAAAAGGACGGAATCGTAAATGTGGAACCGACATTCTACTATGCCGGTCTTACTATTAGCTATTAGCGCCCAGTGTTCGTGATGAAAAAAATCATACCTGGTGCGCATTCAACTGAACTCAATACCCCATTAGCGCCATGGAACAATGGGGGAGACCTTCACGGGTATTCCTCCTGAGCACCTGAGATCCTTTTTCGAGCATTTTGCGATAAAGATCCATACCCACATCAAATCCCCTCCCGCCAAGGCTGTAGGGGGAAAAGGAAAACAACATGTTTGGAATCAATCAAAAAAAGTATTTGAATTTGTCGCTTTGTGTCGTGTTTGTCAGTCTTGGATTGATCTGCCTCTTGCCTGGATTGGCTGCTTCAGGCCCCAGGGAGGGAAAAGAAACAGCAAGGGTGATTATGGTCGGAGACCGGTTGGTGGACATTGCTTATAACCTCGGCGTCTTGCCGGAAGCAATGGTAGTAAGGTGTATCTGGCCTGCTGCTTCGAGCGAACTGAATTCAGTTCGCTCTTTGGGCTGCCCCAAGTACGTAACAATCAAAAACAAGGGAGCTGTGGCCAAATTCGCAGCAACAACCGGTATCAAGCGGATCCTGATAGAAAACAGCAAGGACTTCTCTCTATATGCGCCCGATGTCAATCCCATGAAAGTAGTCGCCCAACTCGAAGGAAAGGGATTTGATGTGGAGTCTGTGGGTTTTTCTGACGGCATTGAATCGGCAATTGAACAGATGGGGAGGCTTCTAAATCGCGAGGCAAAGGCCGGAGAATTGATCAAGTCCTACAAGTCCCGGCTCAAGAAATCGTTGAAGAGGATGCCTGACAAGAAACAAAATAAGAAGGTGTTGATACTGCGAGGCATCCCAGTCGGCAACACCGGCAAATTTTTTGTTCAGGTGGAAGCCTCAAAGGGTTATTCCGACCGTTTTTTTCTCGAACCTATGGGATGCGAAAACAGAGCAGATTTGCTTCAATCTAAGGGAACACAGGTAACAAAAGGATATTTCTTGCTGAAAAACATGGCGGATATTGCAAAGGCAAATCCTGATGTGATCATCATAACAGGCGAATCTTTCCCTGTGCAAAAGGCATTGAGCAAACATTCGTCGCTGTTTGATATCCCTGCCGTCAAGAATCATGAAATATACAGCCTCCCTCTGTATATTGATTCATCAGTGATTGAATATCCTAACATACTGATGCAGTGGACTTCGGCTCTATGTAAACAAGCCACGCCCAGACGGGGGCCTTGAGGGCTTGTCCGTCATTGAATCGTTTTATGGAATAGTGGAGTAGTGGCGGCCTGTCTCCTGCAGGCCGTCACGAACTTTATCTCCGAACTTTCCTTAAGAAGCTCCACAAACGAAACGCCTCGTAGTCACCTCCCTCATAGAAGATTTTTTCGGATCTTCTGCCTCCATTCATTACGTGGTACCAGGCGCCTGGATACTCTATTCTGACTGGTCGAGCCATGCCACACTCTGTACCCCTTCGCCCCACTAGAGTCAAGAGTAGACTTGCCCCCTATTGTGACCGTTGCCCCTCTTGACCAAATTGGAGGCATTTTCTGGTTGACTTCCCGGCAGAATAATGCTAATTGAGATACACTTACAATTACGTTGGCGAACCCTTCAGGCCGGTTTTTCGGCCGACACATCGCCCGTCAGTAAACCATTCCCTGGCCTCAAGGCATTGTCAACGGCAACACCGTCCACCTCGAAGCAAGGGAGGTGATCATCAGGCCATAGCCCAAACAACGTGTGGAAAGGCGGCTCCCCCGGCCAAGAGTGAGACCGCCTTTCCAGTAGAAGACACACCTGGTTAGGTCGCTAACCGTGGCGCCCCTCTGTTCTTTTTCCTACCAGAACTGCGGGGAATTGTCAATGCTCAGATCAGAATCGGAGGAAAGATATGAAACACTGTAAATTGCTGTTCTTATGTATCCTGATTTGTGCCTTCGCGTCTATCGCACAGGCACAGGAAAAAGACCAGGCGCCCTCGGCGGTAGAACTGGAGAAAACAGTGGTCACTGCCACACGGACAGAGACACCAATCGTGGATCTGCCGGTGAGTGTCACAGTGATAACAAAAGATGACATAAACAAGATGTCCGTAAAAACCGTAGACGATGTGCTGAACAATGCCGCGGGTATAAACGTGAGGCGCTGCAAAGGTCTTGCAGATACGGGCCACACAACGATCGGAATGAGAGGGCTTGGAAGAGATACCTCAAGGATACTCTTTCTCAAAGACGGGATTCCTCTCAATAATACTTACACGGGTTCTGTCGGCAATTTCTGGGACGTTATGTCGGTCGATGACATAGAAAAGATCGAGATAGTCAGAGGGGCATCGTCAGCCCTTTATGGGTCAAGTGCAATGGGGGGCGTCATCAACATCATCACCCGCCCTGCAACGAAGAAGATTGCAGGAGGCGTGAGCTTTGAGGGCGGCACCCTTGAC
>MAXP01000041.1 GCA_001751085.1 Desulfobacterales bacterium C00003060
CAGAATCACCACATCAGGTGCAATATTCAGTTTTTCAGCCGGGTAAGCCACTGCGGCAGCCATAATAGCCGGCTGAATCCCCGCCATGCCGGAGACGGCTCTTAATGACGCACCCAGTGTCTCATAGCGACCTGTATCCTTCTTGCCAAAGAGTGCAAATTGCATGTTGTTTGTGTCCTTGCATGCATAGACAAAGCCATTTGTAAAGTCTGCAGGCGAAGCGGGTTTATCCATTAAGCCGGTGTATTTCCGCTTACCCTTCAGCGGTTCTGTCTGATACTGATCAACAAGACCGAGGGCAATAGCAGCGGCAGTACAGCCAACATTATCTTTGTTGATCACCACCACCTCGTCTTCAGTAACAGCGATCCTGACCGCCCCGCACCAGGGAGTTCCCTGGTATTCTTCAGGTGGACATGTACCCTCCGGTACCGTCTGCCCTTTTAGGATCAGTTTTACCCCTGCCGGTCGGATCATTGTCTCCGGTTCTCCAAACACATCCATGTATTTTCTGCTGGCTTCTTCAAAGGTCATCTCTCTACTCCTCCTTTTTCATACCTTAACAAAGCACTGCTGCTCCTGTATCGGTTTCTTAGAAAACCCTCTGAAATGTTCGTTTCCACGCGACATGACCTGACATAACGCTCCATCATATTCTATGCGCAATTGCCTCATCATAACCTAACCTCTCCCTATCAAACAATTCACAGGGACGTCAAGCTTCATATTCACTGATCAAGGTATGAGCCCTTTTGCCCAAGGGCCTGCTGTTGGTTTACGTTATTATAGGTTAGTTAATAGCCTCAATGGGTCGCCGATAAAAAGATATTGACAAAAAATGACTGATATGCTTAATAGGGGAGGAATGCTCACTGGAAAGAGCGATGAAGGTGAAGGCAGGAGGACAGGAATTCGTTATGGTTAAGAGATTAAAACCGGCAATCCTTTGGACAACTGTTTCTGTTTTGCTTATCGTAAATGCTCCCCTTGCTCAGGAAGAAAAAACCGGGCCTTTTCCTGGGGCAGGCGGGGTTTTCTCCCTTGGCGAGGTGATTGTCCGGGGCAAGGCTGACGCGATTTCCGAGATAGCCACAGTAGAAACTATTGATGAGGAACGGATAGACCTGACCAATTCGGAAAACGTTTCAGATGCCCTGGATACCCTGCCGGGTGTTTTCCTCACGGTCGGAACAAAAAATGAGAAGAATTTCACTGTCAGAGGTTTTGGCCAGCGCTATGTGCCCATATTCTATGACGGCATACCCATCTCTGTACCGAATGACGGCTACATTGACGCCGGGAAACTGCCCACAGCCAACATCGCACAGATAACATTGACCAAAGGCAACAGTTCCGTCCTGTATGGACCAAATGCCATGGGCGGGGTTATTAACATCGTCTCCAAGAAGCCGGAGAAGACCCTGGAAGGTGATTTTGCTGTGGGTTTCAGTGAAGTAAAAACAATGGACTATAAAGCATACATCGGTTCGAACTTAGACAAGTTCTACTTTACAGCCAACGGGTCATTTCTTGATTCTGACGGATTCAGGTTGTCGAGCGACTTTACACCCGGGAAAAATCAAGGTGATGGGACGCGGGAGAATTCAGATATAAACCAGAAAAGCGGCGGCGCCAAGATCGGTTTTACTCCCGTCTGCGGTCATGAGTATGCTTTGGGGATCAACACAGTGAAAAGCGAGTGGGGGCTGCCGCCTGATGTCTATACGGACAGGCCGAGGTTCTGGAAATTTACTGATTGGAAAAAGACGACCTACTATCTCATAGGTGATTCCAAGATCACCGATCAGCTCTGGACAAAGATAAGACTTTACAGAGACACATACAAGAACGTCCTCGACTCGTATGATGACGATACCTACACGACCCAGGCCAGGCGATACGCATTTCACAGCACATATGATGATTACAGTAACGGAGGCTCACTGACCGTCCAGACGACCTATTTGCCAAGGAACACCACCAGTTTTTCCTTTCATTACAAGGAGGATGTCCACAAAGAACAGGATGACTACAACGAGGCATGGGAGCGTTATGAATCAGAGATCTTTTCATTCGGCATCGAAGATAGCTTCGAGATTCTCGAGAATCTTTCCCTCGTGTTTGGAGCAAGCTATGACATTCAAAAGCCCAAATATGCAAACGGAGGCGAACTTCGCGACGATGATGACACATTCAACCCACAGGCCGGCCTGCACTGGACCTGCTTAGAAGATCTGGGCCTGCATATGTCAGTTGGCAAAAAGACAAGGTTTCCGACCTTGCTGGAACTCTATTCTGGACTCCTTGGCAAAAACATACCCAATCCCTTGCTGGAGCCGGAAGATGCAGTGAACTACGAGATAGGAGCAGAAAAGCCTCTGCCGGGTAACAGCTCCGCATGCCTGAATCTCTTCTGTTCCGATGTCAGGAACCTCATTGTAAAAAAGGAGGTGTCTCCAAGAACAGATCAAGATCAATATCAGAATATCGGAAAAGCTCAGTTCAAAGGCCTTGAAGTAATCTTCAAGTCGGGATTTTTCGAAAACAATATATTTGAACTGCACTACACCTATCTCGATGCAAAAAACCGTTCCCCTGACAGGACAAGCGACCATCTCGAAGAAAATCCTGAACACAAGATATATGTGAGCGATCTTTATGAGTTAACCGACTGGCTCTCCTTTTTTGGAAAGCTGCAGTGGAATTCCAAGAGGTGGTATGAAGACGGGGACTCCGGCGAGTGGGATACTTTAAATGGCTTCACCACAGTAAATCTGAAAGCGATAGCAACCCTTGCAAAGGGTATTACGCTTGAGGCAGGCCTCAGGAACCTCTTTGACGAAGACTATTCTCTTTCTTCAGGGTATCCAAGGGAAGGCAGAACCTTTTTCGCAGTGCTCCGCGGCAGTTTTTAGATAACACTTGAAGTGATCGGTTCAAGGTTCACTGCCATGTCAGCATGGGTAGGCGTGGGTAATAGTGCTCTATTAAAATGATATCTATTGACTTATAACTACAGGAATGATCAAATGCCTCCTAAAAGGAGGTGGTAAGGGATGGATGAAAAAGCCCTTTTCAACACGCGGGAAGTCGCCCATTTTTTGGATATCAATGAAAAAGTCGTCTATAACCTTATTGCCGAGAAGGGGCTTCCAGCCACCAAGGTGACGGGAAAGTGGCTTTTTCCCAGGAACCTTGTGGAGCTGTGGTTGGAGAACCAGACCACTAACTATCCAAAGCCTAAACATCTTCTTCCCCCGTATCATGGTTTGCTGATCATAAGCGGCAGCAACGATATCCTCCTGGACAGAACCATTTCTCTTTTCAATCGACTCTACGCGGAGCATGTGGCCGTCTTTGGCAATGTAGGAAGTCAAGGTGGGTTAAGAGCGCTGGGGCGTGGCCTTTGCCACATCGCATCAAGTCACCTTTTGCAGGAAGACGAACAGGAATACAACTTTGACTTCGCGCTTCAGGAACTTAAAGGGGATTTGCCGGCAGTAGTGAATTTTTGTCAGAGAGAACAAGGCCTTTTGGTCACCAAAGGAAATCCCAAGGGCATCCAGAGCATTTCCGATTTGGGCCAACCAGGTGCCAGAATTGCCAATCGCCCACTGGGAACAGGCACCCGCCTGCTCCTTGACCTGGAACTTCAAAAGGCCGGCCTGAAAGGGATGCAAATTGAAGGTTATCACCGTGAGTTCCGCAGCCACATGGATGCTGGTCTTGAAGTACTTGCTGGACGATCCGATGCAGCTCTTGCGATCAGGCCTGTTGCGAATCTTTTGGGATTGGACTTCATTTCCCTTCGCTGGGAGCGCTACGATCTTCTCATTGCCAAGGATCGGTTCTTCGAACAAGGGGTGCAGCTCTTTGTTGGCCTTCTCCATGAACCTCCATTCCGGGAGTTAGTTCAGGAAATGGACAGCGGCTATGACTTGAGTTTGTGCGGTAAAATGGTTTTTCCACAACAGTCTAACGTGAACCGCAAGAACAACGCTAACCGCGCAGCTTGCTGCGGGGACCTTCAATGCGGAGGAATTGGTGATGATAAGGTTTGAAAGTATGGTGCAACAGATACTGGTTGTTGTCTTTTTGGCCGCAGGGGCTCTTCTTCCTCTTGCTGCGGGCGCCGAACCCGAGGGAAAGCTTATCATCTTTCATGCCGGCAGTCTAACGGTGCCTTTTGCCAGGATGGAAAAGATCTTTGAAGCAAAGTATCCCAAAGTGGATGTGCTTCGTGAGACAGGCGGGAGCACCAAGATGGCGCGTATGATTTCCGAACTTCACAAGCCTGCTGACATCATGGCCTCTGCAGACTTTGCTGTGATAGACAAGACCCTGATTCCTGAGAACGCTCAATGGAATATTCGTTTTGCAACCAACCAATTGGTTCTTTGCTATACGGACAAGAGCTGCTTTGCCGACGAGATCGATGTTGATAACTGGTACGAAATTCTCGGGCGAAAACGTGTGATGTGGGGACATTCGGATCCCAACCTGGACCCTTGTGGGTACCGGAGTCTCATGGTTCTCCAACTCGCTGAAAAATACTATCATCGGCCCAGACTCTATGATCAGTTGATGGCGAACCGCCCGAGGAAAAATATCAGGCCCAAGTCTGTGGAATTGGTCTCCCTGCTGGAAACCGGAAATATGGACTATGCATGGGAGTACCTTTCCGTTGCCGTTCAACATGGCCTGAAATACATCAAGCTTCCCGACGAGATCAATCTTGGCAACTACAAATGTGATGATTTTTATAAACAAGCCTCGGTGAAGGTAACCGGGAAAAAACCGGGGACATGGATCAGCAGAACTGGAAAATCCTGCACCTATGGTATCACCATAGTGAAAGATGCTCCCAACCCGGAAGCCGCGGTGGCCTTTCTCGAGTTCTTAATGGATCCCAATAACGGTCTGAAGATTCTAAAGGAGATGGGACAACCTCCCTTTGTTCCCTGCCGGGTTTCCACAGCGGAAACGAAAGCCAGGCTACCATCACCACTGCAAGAATGGGTCGAGGTAAGGAGGTAAAAGATTAGGAGGGCAATGAAAAAACAGATCGATCCATTTCTCTGGCTAACTGTTTTTTGTGGTTTTGTTGTTGTTGCCTTTGTTCTTCTTCCTTTGATCCAGATGATCGCCGAACCTTCCTTCCAAGACCTTAAGGAAACCATTCAAGACCCGGATGTGCGTCATTCTATTTGGCTGAGTGTTTACACATCCGGCCTGGCAGCCTTTATTTCCTTTACGATTGGCACTCCTTTTGCCTACCTGCTTGCCCGGAAAGATTTCCCGGGCAAGGGATTTGTTGAAAGCATTATTGATCTTCCCATCATGATTCCACACCCCATCGTCGGAATTGCCATTCTGAGCCTGGCCGGAAGAAATCACTGGCTCGGAAACCTGATGCAGCAGGTCGGGATACACATCATGGGAACCGTCACCGGAATTGTGACAGTGTTGACCTTCGTCGGCCTGCCTTTCTATGTCAACACGGTCAAGGCTGGATTTGAAGCCATCCCTGTACGATTGGAACATGTCTCCAGGAGCCTTGGGGCTTCCCTCACCAGGACGTTTTTACGCGTGACCTTTCCCCTTGCGCGGCGCTCCATCCTAATAGGGCTTATCATGTGTTGCGCAAGAGCGATCAGTGAATTCGGAGCCGTTGTTATCGTGGCCTATCACCCCATGGTCGCACCGGTAATGATCTATGAGCGTTTCACCGCCTATGGCCTGAAATATTCACAGCCTGTAGCTGTCTGGCTCATACTGGTATGCCTCGTGCTATTTCTCCTTTTGAGAATCTTCTCTCTGCCAAAAAAGAACCAAACATGATCGAGATCGAAGCGTTGCGCATTGAACTCGCCGGTTTCACGCTGGAAGACATGGAACTCTCCATACAGGATGGGGAGTTTTTCACGCTCTTGGGTCCGACAGGTGCAGGAAAGACCCTCGTGCTGGAAGCTATAGCTGGTATGGTTCCCTTAACCAGCGGCCGCATCCGGGTAAAGGGACGAGACATCACGGATCTTCCCCCAGAGCAGCGGGGCATCGGGATCGTGTACCAGGACTATGCACTCTTTCCTCATCTGTCCGTTTTGGAAAACATCACTTTTGGATTGCATTACCACAGCGCTGACCTACAAGCCTCAAAAAACTGGGTGAAAAACCTCATGGATCGGCTGGGACTCCAGTTGCTGGCTCACCGATCCATTCACTATCTAAGCGGCGGGGAAAAACAGCGGGTGGCCCTTGCCCGCGCCCTGGCTGTGAATCCTTCCGTGCTGCTTCTGGACGAACCGCTTTCCGCTTTGGACCCCAATTTCCGCGAGGGCATTCGGGACGTGCTAAAAGAACTCCATCAAGGGGTGAGAATCACCTTCTTGATGGTTACCCACGATTTTGCCGAAGCGCTCTTCCTGAGTGAACGAACGGCCATTCTCAATCATGGCAGAATTGAACAAATCGGCCCTGTATCCGAAGTCTTCCAACGACCGGCCACGCCTTTTGTGGCTGAATTTGTAGGGATGAAAAATGTCTTTCCAGGCACCTTCAAAGAGACCATAGCCGTGGTGGACGGCCTGGAGTTGGAGCTCCCATCTCCGCCTGCAAGAGACAAGCGGTACGTGGCCATCCGGTCTGAAGATATTGTTGTCAGCAAAGAAAAACTCTCTGGAAATGGCCTTAACGTGTTTCAAGGCAGGGTCTTAGAGGTGATTGATCGAGGCCTTTACTACGAAGTTTCGGTCAGAACCGGAAAGATCATCTTTAAGGCAATGCTCACCAAGAGTGCGCTCTTTGAAATAAAGCTCCCGGAGGGAAAAGATGTAGACATTGCGATCCCATCCTCTGCCATCCACGTTTTCTGAGATTGAAACACTTTGTATATCAGGACACGCCAGCAATTCTAACAAGTTGTTTCAAGGTCTTTATACCATTTCTATTCAATATATTGATAAAACGCTGAAAAAGTAAGGCCGTGGACAGGGCATCGCCAAAGGCGGTGTGACGATCCAGGACGGTGATACCAAAGTGTGCGGCCACGGCATCAAAGCGTGTATCACCAGGAGCATGAAGATCTACAAGCTCCGCCTTTTCCATCCGCCAAATCCAGGCGGCAGCCAGAGCGGTATCAATAAGACGGTTCTGAATGGAAAATCCGAAACAACCTAACATGGCATGATTTAGAAATTTCATATCAAAAGGGGCGTGATGGGCTACCAAGACGTCGCACCCGATATAAGCCAAAAACTTCAGAAGAACGCCCGAAACATGCGGCCGGGCACTTGCAACATCCGGGGTAATACCGTGGATGAAGATGGAAGAGGTCGGAATGGGGCGCTTGGGATCGATCAGCTCGTTGAAGGCATCTCCCAGATAGATTCTACCTCCTGTCATCTTGACTGCTGCGAGGGAAAGAAGTCTGTCACCTCCTTCGAGGTGGAGGCCGGTCGTCTCTGTATCGAAGATGACAAAGACGGCATTTGAAATGAGTGTCTCGGATCGATATGCCTCTTCGACCTCCAATTGTTTGCGGACGGCATCGGGCATGTCGTCCCGTCCCGTATGCCGAGCATACAGCTTTCGCAGCTTGTCAGTCTTGAGAAAACCCCACATGTAACAACTCAATAAGCTGTCGGATATCACTTGACCAGATATTCTATACCTCGAAAGGTATAACAGGATCTTCCCTATATGCTTTCCGGGAAGCGCGTCTTTAATTCCCCTTGCATGTCTCGAATCACATGGAATGCCTCGATGAGGCATTTCTCCTGAAGCTTGGACAGGCCTCTTGGGTCGATATGATCACTCGGTTCTATCTCCTTCTCCTTTTGCGTCATATGGTGATTTATCCTGAGAAGCATAATGAAATTAAATGCCTCCTTAATATCTTCTGCCATATTCTTGGAAAGGAGTTTCTTGTGGGCTGTCAGTTCCAGTCTATTCAAGGTGTTGGTAGCGTTGATTTGCTCGCTCAAGCTGAGCACGCGAATAGCATCGACCACAGGGACCAGTCCACTCATTTTTAGATTAAGTTGATTCTTGTGGACACCGGTCTTTTCAACCACAAGGGCTCTGAG
>MAXP01000042.1 GCA_001751085.1 Desulfobacterales bacterium C00003060
TATACTTATTCTTTGCTCTCATCACTTCCTTCTTTATGCTTTATATGGGCAATAATCCAAATATATTCCAGAACATGAATAATATCTAAAACTAAAACTTTATTTTTTATGTCTTTAAAAACATCTTTAAACAAATTCCAGAAAGGGGCTATCCACTTCGGTGGCCTATTTAGCAGGTCCTGAATTCTGCCATTGCAGCATTGCAGGTGCAATAGTTCCGGGTATGATGAAGGCTAACTGCTACATTGACCGCAAAACAACACAAAAAAATGGGGATTGAACCTTGGAAGCTCCAAAACGAGGACAAAGGTATGCCCATCAAAGTATTCTGCGGCCTATTCATCGCCTTGAATAATTAACGACCATGCACAGTTTGAATAAGATGCAATCCTGAGTAGCTTGGAAAAGAAAAGGCCAGTGAAGTGGATAGCCCCTTTGAGGAATTACAGCTTTAACATGTAACCTGTTGAAATTATTGACCCTCACTATTTTGTAGGGACTACCTTAACACGAATTACCAGAGAGCCAGAAGCTGTAGACCTCTTGGTACATTGACAGCGGAGTAATCAGCAGCATTACGTCACTGTCAATGTAAGGAAGCGTGCATAACGATGTTGATCCGCCACAGACTTCATTCGCCCCCCAGGGCCAGCATCAAGCTTCGACGAAACACCGGGCGTTGTATCCAATCTCGTCTTCCATTCCCCATAGAATTGCTTTTCTTATTATTCCTGGGTGCCCTCCTATTGTGCGCCTGTGGCGAAAACTGCGCACTGGATAGAATCAAAAAATCCGGGTCAATCACAATGATCACCCGCAACAACCCCCAGTGCTACTATTCATACAGGAACCAGGACATGGGTTTTGAGTACGACCTGGCAAAGGCTTTTGCGGAGTATCTTGGGGTCGAACTTAAGGTTGTGGCCTGCAAGTCCTGCAGCCAGGTCCTTCCCTCCCTGCACAAAAAGAGGGGTCACTTTGTTGCGGCAAGTCTCACCAGAACCCCTTCAAGGTTTCGATTGGGTGATTTTTCAGAGGAATACCTTGCTGTAACACAGCAAGTCCTTACTCACAAAAATAATCGGGTGGTCAACACTGTTGAGGACCTGGAGGGAAAGACCATCCATGTGCCAGGAGAAACCTCATACGCAGAAAGATTGAAAAAGCTTAGGAGACGGCGCCTTGATCTGACAATTCAGGTTCACCACGGTGTCTCTCCAGAAAAGCTCATTGAAGATGTCGCAAAGGGCAGGATCCAAATAACCGTGGCGGACTCCAATGTGGCTCTTTTGAATCGCCGCTACTATCCTGACCTTCGAATTGCCTTTCCCATAGGCAAACCCCTCTCCCTTTGTTGGGCAGTCAACAAGGGAGAGCACGCCCTCTTGCATAAAATAAATGATTTTTTTCATAAGGCTAAAGAAGACGGGACCTTTGACGAAATATACAAACGGTATTACGCTTACCCATACAAATTTGATTATCTCGACGTAAAAAGGTTTCAGCAGAGGATTAAGACACGATTTCCTAAATATGAGCATATCATAAAAAAAACTTGTGAGAAATATGGATTCGACTGGCGCCTTGTTGCAGCTCTCATCTATCAGGAGTCTCAATTCGACCCCCAGGCCGTGAGCGTTACCGGGGTAAGAGGGTTGATGCAACTCACCCTGCCGACTGCCGAGGAGATGGGGGTCAAGAATCGCCTGGACCCTGACCAAAGTATAGTAGGAGGTGTCAAATATTTGAGAAGAATTTACAATATGTATGAAAACACGCCTGAGCCTGACAGAACCCTTATTGCACTCGCCGCCTACAATGTCGGCAATGGACACATCCAAGACGCCCGCACAATAGCATCTGAAAGTCAACTAAATCCAGACAAATGGTCTGTTCTGGAAAAGACTCTGCCCCTGTTGCGCCATAGCAAGTATTACAAGACAAGCAAGTTCGGTTATTGCCGCGGAACAGAACCCGTCTTTCACGTTCAGAGAATAATGACCTACTTCGAGATCCTCAAGAGAGACGCTATTGAATTTGAATTTGAATGTGCGATGAAACAAGGGAAAGACCAGGACTCAGCGGTTTTTGCCCCTATTGTACAAGCAAAAAGAACCGGTAACAGTCCAGACCCTCGGGCAAGGAAAACCGCTTCACTCCGGCATCCGACACCTTTGTAGCTGCTGTCAGGGTTGCTTGAAGTGGCTGGGCGCCTGTGTTCAGCGGCACCCCTTACCAGGGGAACGGTTACGAGAACTGAACCTGCTAAACGACAAACTTGCACTGTTTCACGTGAAACAATCGAAACTCGGGCTATTTTCCAACACAAAACCGTTTGAAGATCTTATCAAGAACATCTTCTGTGGTGGTCTCTCCCACGATTTCACCCAAACCCTCAAGGGCCTCCTTGAGATCAATGGCCAACAACTCCGCAGGCAGTCCTGTTCCCAGCCCCGCCACCACACGCTTTGACGCCACCACTGCCCTTTCAATAGCCACCTTGTGCCGCACGTTTGGCACGATTGAGGGAACATCACCGAGCCCACCTTGGTACGTGACCACCCTAAACACGGCCGACTTCAGTTCCTCAATACCCTTATTATATAGCGCCGAGATTTCCACCCACGGAAGCCCTTTAAGACGATCTACAATCCCACCTACCCCACCCTCGTCTCCAAGATCTATCTTGTTGATCACCAGGATAGCCTCCCGGTTGCGCACCACATTATAGATGTCCACGTCATCATCGTTCAAAGGTACACTGCAATCCACCATGAACAATACTATGCCTGCATCGTCCATTCGCTCCATTGTAAACCGAATTCCAGCCATCTCCAGGGCATCCTCCGTATCATGCACCCCTGCGGTATCAATAAGCCTCATGGGTACCCCTCCAATATTCACTGTTTCTTCAATAAAATCCCGAGTGGTTCCTGGAACACCGGTGACAATAGAGCGCTCTTTTTGAAGCAACCTGTTCATCAAGCTCGACTTTCCCACATTC
>MAXP01000043.1 GCA_001751085.1 Desulfobacterales bacterium C00003060
ATAGGCAGCCGCCTCAATCCGGACGGTTCCATCATCCATATCCACGACATGTTCGATCATAATCACCGCATCTGTTCCCTCGGGCATAATATGACCGGTATTAACAAAAAAGGCATCCTCTCCTGCCCGGAGCTGCTTTGGCCGGTCTACTGTTGTGCCAAAGGTAGTTTCTGCGCGCACAGCAATCCCGTCCATGGCCGCTGCATGATAACTGGGGGAAGAAAACCTGGCAAATACCGGTTCTGCCGTGATCCGGCCTGCCGCCTCTTGAGCGGGAATGGTCTCCGGCTCAAGGTATTGGTCAAAAGAGAAGCGATCAAAAAAGACCGCCTGGGCCTCCTTGAGTGATTTCATTTGCAGATAGATACGTCTTTGCATAAAGGCCCCTATTTCTAAGTCTCGAAGACTCTAAAATAACACCTTTGGGCCATGATCATCGTTTCGGCCATTTTGTTGGGTTTCACCCTTTCTTTTGAAAAAGACGGCACTCTGTAACATTTTGTAGGTTGGGTTGAGGAACGAAACCCAACGGTGCTCAAAGGGTTCAACCCAACCTGGTTTGTTGTGGTTGGCCGAAACGATGATCAAGCCCCTCTAAAATAACACCTTTGTTCGTGTGGAGCTTGACAGAACAGCCAAATTTTTGATATCTGTAAAAGGCATTCTTCATTGACCAGTTTACACTTTTTTCGAAAAAGCGTGTATTATCGAATTGAATGGCGATGTCCGAACTGGAAATTCGAAATTTGAAATTAGGTAATGCATCTACATCTTTGTGTTTTTCCCAATTTCAAGTTTCAAATTTCACTGCCAAGACACAAGATCAATAAAGTGTAAACTACTTTTGACTTGTCGTGAAGGATGCCCCCTAAAATTACAGGTCTTTCACAAAAACAGTCATACAAGAAGCATAGACAACCTACCAGAGGATTTTCGGGAAAAATGAAACAGGTCAAGGTGGTGATTTTTGATTGCGATGGAGTCATGTTTGACTCAATAAGGGCCAATGAGGCCTACTACAACCAGATTCTGGCCAAGTTCAAAAGGCCTCAGTTGAATATCGACCAGCGTGACTATGTGCATATGAACACGGCAGAAAAATCTGTGGCGCACCTGTTCAAAGGCGACCCCAGGCTGGAGGATGTCTCTTCCTATCGACGCAGTATGAGCTATTTGCGATTCATCCCTCTGATGGAAATGGAGCCATACCTCAGAGACTTCCTTCAATACCTTCGTCCAGCCTACAAAACAGCCATATCTACGAATCGATCTGACACCATGGGTCCTGTCTTGGCGCACCATGGGCTTGAAGGATATTTTGACTTGGTGGTCTCGTCCCTGGACGTGAAAAACCCCAAGCCTGATCCCGAATCCCTTATCAAGATATTGAATTATTTTGGGCTATCCCCACAGGAAGCCATCTATATCGGGGACTCAAAGATAGATGAATCAGCAGCAAAGGCCGCCAGGGTCCCCTTGGTGGCATACAAGAACCCAATGCTCTCGACTGCCGCCCACCATGTGACTCATTTCAAAGTGATAGAAAATCTCCTGAAGCATGGTGGTCCGCAAAGCCCATAGGGCCTTTATGTTACGGCCCTGAGAAAAGCCTCGAGTCCCTTCATCCCATCAACATTATAGGCTTTGTGTTCATAGGTGTCAGGGATAATCTTGCGAAGCAATCCGGTTAACACCTTTTTGGGACCCACTTCGGCAAAAACCTCAATTTGGTCTTCTTGCATCTTGCACACTGAGTCATACCACCGGACCGGGCTGCACAACTGCCTTGCCATGATCTCCTTGATCTTGTTCGGGTCTGACTCAGAGGCCGCAGTCACATTAAACAGAACGGGCCGCTCAGGTGCACTGAAAGGGATCTCCGCCAGAAAGCTTCTAAAATCCTTTTCAGCCCCCCGGATGAATTCGCTGTGCCATGCCCCGCTGACTTTCAGGGGAATTGCCTTCGCCCCTTGGGCTTTTGCCAGTTCAGAGGCGGATTCTACCATATCAGGTGCCCCTGTTATTACTATCTGCTCGGCGGTGTTGTGATTTGCTACGGCAACCACGCCTTTTTTCCGGGTTTCATCAACGATTTGTTGGACTGCATCAATATTCAGGCCAAGAATGGCGTGCATGGCCCCCTTGTGTTTTGTGGCCTCCCGATGCATCAGATGACCTCGCTTGAATACCAGCTTACACGTGTCCTCAGAGTTGACGACCCCTGCAGCCTGCAAGGCGCTGTATTCCCCAAGGCTGTGACCGGCAGCGACGTCCGGCTGGAGCCCCTCCTTTTCCAGGGCTGCCATACAGGCAAGGTTCACGGCTGTGATCGCAGGTTGCAGGTTCACTGTAAGGGTAAGCTCTTCCATAGGGCCCTCAAAGCAGAGCCTGGAGATGTGGTTCTTGCTCGCATCATCAACCATATCAAAGATCTCACGCACAAAATCATATTCCTGATAAAGGTCGAGTCCCATACCGACTACCTGGGAACCCTGTCCAGGAAAGAGAAAGGCTGTCTTTTTCTTCAATATCGGCCTCCTTTTTGGTCGTTGGTCATTGGTCAAAGGATGACACTATTCACAATTGTTTCTCTCATCCAGGTTAAAAAGCCTCCTCGTGATGTCTACGTAGAGAGAGTTCTTATCCTTGTATCCTCCGATTTGCTTCAAAAAAAGTGTGGGATCATGCAGGATCTTCTTGACAAGGGCCGCTGTCAGCCGCTCAATGGCAGCTCGGTCTTGTTCAGATGCTGATGTCAGTGAGGCAAATGTTTTTTTGAGTTCTGCTTGACGGATTTCCTCGGTCTTTTCTCTGAGCGCAACGATAGTCGGCACTACATCAAGAGATTGGAACCACCTCCGAAACTGGACCACCGCCTCGTCCACAATCCGCTCCCCCCTGAGTGCCTCCTTTTGCCTCTCCTCCATGTTTTCCTGAATGGCACTCTTGAGGTCATCAATGTCGTAGACATACACATTGGAGATCCGGTTGATTTCAGGGTCAATATCGCGGGGCACCGCAATGTCAATTAGAAAAAGCGGTCGATTCTTTCTTGCGCGCATGACTCCTTTGAAATCCTCACGCATCAAGATATAGTGAGAAGCCCCCGTAGAGCTGATGACGATGTCAACCACGTTGAGATAGTCAGGAACCTCTTCGAATCGAATGGCCGTTCCTCTAAACCTTTCTGCTATTTCAAGGCCTCGCTCAAAGGTGCGGTTAGCGACAAATATGGGTTGCGCGCGATTCGTCACGAGGTTTTCCACAGCCAGTTCAGCCATCTCGCCTGCACCAATGAGCAACACCGCTTTTCCCTCAAGTTCACCAAAGATCTTGCGGCCCAATTCAACGGCTGCATAACTGATAGAGACCGCATGGTCACCAATACCGGTTTCCGTACGTACCCGTTTGGCGACTGAAAAGGACCGATGCATGAGCCGATTAAGGACAACAGCACAAGTTCCATGATCAGAGGCCTGCTGGTAGGCTTCTTTGATCTGTCCGAGAATCTGCGGCTCTCCTATCATCATGGAATCAAGACTGGACGCCACGCGAAAGATATGGAGGACTGCCTCGTCTCCATCATATACGTAAAGGGCATCCTCAAAAACCTGGCGAGGAGTCTTCTTGAAATCGGCAAGAAAATCTTTAACGGCCTCCACAGCCTCTGGTATATCCTTTGTGGCTAATAAAAATTCCACGCGGTTGCACGTAGAAAAAAGCATAATCTCATCCACGCATTGATCTTGGCGCATAGTCTCCAGCACTTCAGGGGTGTCTTCACTGGAAAAAGCCAGGCGCTCCCGAACTTCTACAGGCGCTGTTTTGTGGTTCAGCCCTACTACTACGATTTCACTCTTTTCCACCATTAAAGTTCACCCCAAAAAACGCAAGAAAAACGTAAGAAAAAGTACCGCAAATCCCAGGATAGTCATAATCGCGGCCCTCTTTCCTTGCCACCCCACGGCCAGGCGTTGATGGAGCAAAGCTGCATAAACGAGCCATGTGATCCCTGCAAGAATCTCTTTCTGATCCCAGGTCCAGAATCGGCCCGTGACCATTTGAGCATAAATAACGCCGGTAATGATCCCAAATGTCAGCATGGGAAATCCTGCAATAAGGCATGAATAACCCATGGAGTCAAGTAGTTGCAGGGATGGAAGTCGACGGAAGAAGAACCCGCGCTTCTTATCCTTGATAGCCTTTTCTTGAATAAGGTACAGGATGGCTACCAGGAAGGCTATGGCAAAGGCTGCATTTCCCAATATGAGGGTCCCAACATGAAACGTCCGCCACAGGCCCTTAAAGACTGGGTCTATTTCAATCGGCGGATTTGGCAGGATAGAGGCGATGACAACGGCAAGGGTGGCCAGGGGTGCCACAAGGGCTCCCAGAACCATGAGATTGAACTTGAGCTGGAGTATCAGAAATACTCCAACAACGGCCCATCCAAACGTCGAAAGCGTTTCATGCAGGTTCTGAACCGGAAAATGTCCAGCCTTAAAATACTGTACGGCGATAACTCCTGTGTGACACAGGAATCCCACCCAAAGGAGGATTTTTGCAACCTTGTATATGGGTCGTTTTTGAAACAGAACATAACCCTGATAACCTATCGAGCTTGCAACATAACATGCCGTTGTCAAAGCAAAAAAAACGTTCATGGGTAGTCCTCTGTTTTAATCAGGTCATCCCACCTGTACCCTTTGCCCAGCACATGGTTGAGGAGGGAGTCCACATCTTTGATGCGATTATCCCGAATCATATCCAGGAGCCCCTTGTCGAGCAAACGTTCAAACGTACGTTTGTGGGCCTCAGGACTCTTTCCTGTAGACAAGAAACTCTGGCGAATAGCTCCCATAAGATTCAATAATGTCGCATACTCCGGTCCGAATTCCTTTTCCAGAGTCCGGCGTACCCACCTGGCCACAGCCGGACTTGTGTTTGAGGTAGAAACGGCAATTACCAGGTTCCCCTGCTGGAGGACGGCTGGAAGAACAAAATTACAGGCCGCCGGGCGATCGGCAATGTTACACAGCAGTCCCCGACTTGCAGCGTCTTTGCTGATTTTTTCATTGACATCTTCGCTGTCAGTCGCTCCAATAACCAAGAACTTGCCCTCCAGGTCGGAGGATTCATAGCCTCTGGTTTTCAAGTCAATATGACCCTCTGAGGATAGAACCTGAATCCGCTCGTTTGCACGGGTGGTTATCACGGTAACCCGCGCCCCGCATTCAAGCAGAGTCTTGATCTTGCGTTCACCTACGCTGCCTCCCCCTACAACAAGGCATTCCCTGTTTTGTACGTCCAGATTAACAGGATAGTATCGCATCATGACTGTCTCATACCTTTACTCGACTAATTCATTATTCCAACTGCGTGGCCAAGCAGACCTGACTTCCTATAATATAATACTGAATGATTATCAACTGAGCGAACCAAACATCAGCGCTGACGCACGTGTTTTTCCGTATCTGCAACTATTTTCCGATTGCGGCCTGCCCTGGCACTCGCTTCATATATGCAACCACAGAGTCTATTGGCGAGGTCTGGGCCAGGGATTGCGGAGTTAAGCTCCACATCATTTTAGCATCATTGCTTTTAATTAAACCTCGGGCTATGCCCGAGCGACCCTAAAAGGTTTTACCGTTCCAGCGAGAATAAACATACTCAATAGTGAGAAATAAAATGTTTATGATAAGAGAATATTGAACGGCAGAGTAAAGCGTTTTTTGAACATCGAACATCGAACGTTGAACATCGAATGATGAAATCGCTTCGCTCCGCCAGTTTATAAATTGGCAGAATACCTTATTCAAAATTCGACGTTGGACGTTCGATGTTGGATGTTCATCTTTTAATATGTTCATAGTCTTTTAGCTTGATGGCTACGTCCTGAATATTGGATTGTAAT
>MAXP01000044.1 GCA_001751085.1 Desulfobacterales bacterium C00003060
TGTAACCCCTTTAAAGCATTTTACGGAAGCGGTCGAAAAGGAAAGTGGGGGACGGGTCAAATTTAAATTTTATCACTCAGGCCAGCTATATAAAGGCAAAGAAGAATTCGCTGCTTTAGAACGTGGAGATATCGATATGACATCCCCACTTGATATCTATAACACGGGAATTGTTCCAGAGCTTGGTATCAGCAACCTCCCTTTTATGTGGGGTGACCCTGGAAGCCTCCAGAAAACCCTTGATGCAGGTTTGTGGGATCTAGGTATCAATGATAAGCTCCTGAAACACAATATGGTCGTCCTGGGAGTAGCAGCTGGTGGGCCCTATCAGATTTATTCAAAAAAGTTTCCTGTATACATCCCCAAAGACATGGAAGGAAAAAAATGGGGAATTTCGGGCAGCACGGCTTCCAAGGCCACTGAACTTTTGGGAGGCACTCCCACAACCATGAGTTCAGGAGAGCTTTACTTGGCGCTTCAGAGGGGGACCATTGACGGATGCACACGTCCTCTTATCACCGGTCTAGGGAGGAAGCTTTATGAGGTTGTTGAACATCTCTCTGTCACCAATATGGCCTACTTTTGCTCCTTCCTTGCCATAAATAAGAAAAAATGGGACAGCCTGCCAAAAGACGTGCAAGAAATTATGAAGAAAGCTGCCAAGGAGCGTGATCAGGAGCAATTACAGAGGCTTAAAACCTTTATGAAGAAAGCTATTGAATTGTATAAGGAAAAAGGTGTGAAGGTTCACGTTGCTACCCAGGAGGAACTGGCCAAATTTAAAGACAAAATGTCTCCTGTTTATGACTGGTGGCTGACTAAGGTACCGGGCGGGAAGAAATACATAGAATTTGCTGAAACGCATCATTAAGAACTGCAAAACAATTTAGCCGCAAGGAGACCATCTGTCTCCCTGCGGTTAGGCAATAAGAGATTGGAACAATGGAAAAAGCCATTCGAGCAGTAGCTTCTGGAATAAACCGTCTTTCCTGGTTCTTTGAACTACTTGCTGAAATCGCTCTTGTTGTGCTGTTGCTTCTGGTTTTTCATGAAGTCGTTGTCAGATACGTCTTCAACAGCCCTACTCTCTTTTCTGTCGAGATAAGTGAATATTTGCTTGTATTTGTTACCTTTATTTCTGCGGGGTGGGTGCTGAAAGAAGACCGGCACGTCCGGATGCATGCATTCATAAACCTCTTGCCAGAAAGAAGCCGTTTGTGGGCAGATATCCTTACCTCTTTTGGTGTCATGATTTTCTGCGGAATTCTTGCCTGGAAAGGTGGACAAACTACTATCATGGCCTATGCAGGCGATTATCATTCGAGCTCCCTCCTGAATTTTCCACTTTGGATTCCTTATTCTATCATCCCTTTAGGCGCGTTTATCCTTGGGACCCAATACATCATCAGAATTGGTGATAGGATAAAGGAATTGACGAAAGCGAAAAATGGGTAAAGTGAGACATTAACTTATGGATCCTACCCTCATAAGCATCATTGTGATTTTGAGTTTCTTAATTTTTCTTATGGCCGGGATGCCTGTTTTTGGCGCCTTAGGACTGGCGAGCGTCATCGGCATTCTTCTTGTTCAAGGCCCGAGAGGGCTTGGCGCCGTTCCGGGCGTTATATATGACCGGTTAGCTGGGTTTGTTCTCGTTGCTGTTCCCCTTTTTATTTTGATGGGGGAAATAATTTTTATCTCCGGAATCGGAGCGGACATATATACCGCCACGAGCAGGTGGTTAAACAAATTATCAGGCTCACTGGGCATGTCCAGCGTCGCAGCATGCGCAATTTTCAGCGCTCTTTGTGGAGTGAGTGTCGCAGGGGCTGCTACGATTGGCAGTTTTGCTATCCCAGAGATGCTGAAACGAGGTTATGACAAATCTCTTGCAACAGGTTGTGTTGCTGCATCAGGGGGACTTGCCTTGCTCATCCCACCCAGTGTGGCCTTAATTCTCTATGGTGTTGTTGCTGACGAATCGGTGGGCAAGCTGTTTATCGCCGGTATCATTCCTGGGTTTGCCCTGGCCATCTTGATGATGGGCTATATCTTTATATTGGCTAAACTTCGCCCCCATATGGCTCCAGCTTCAACACAGCAGATCACCTGGAGCATGCGCTTTTCAGCACTCGCAAGAATATGGCCGGTATTGCTCCTTATCTTTTTGGTCTTAGGTTCCATCTATCTGGGTATTGCCACACCTACAGAGGCTGCTGCTGTCGGATGCGTAGGGGCGCTTGTTTTAGGTTTTTTCCGTAAAAGATTAAATTGGGACATCCTCAAGCGCATTTTTCGAACTACAATGGTCACAAGCGGAATGATCCTTCTGATTTTATCTTCTGCTTTGCTTTTTGGATATGTGCTGACTCGACTTCAAGTGCCACAGCAACTGGCTGAACTTGTGGCAACCTCGCATTTACCTAACTGGGCAGTGTTAATTCTAATTTTTGCATTACTTTTTGTCATGGGAATGTTTATGGATATTGTCTCGGTTATCCTGATCAGTACTCCTATTCTGCTCCCAAT
>MAXP01000045.1 GCA_001751085.1 Desulfobacterales bacterium C00003060
CCGATTACGGTGTTACGTATCTTTTTCGGATCATTAGTCCCGATAATCCTGGTGAATCTCGGATCAGTGACGAGATATTTCTTTCCCTGGTCAAAGAAGTCGGACGCATCGAATATGGCAAGGTTGCTCTCCCACTGTTCCCCATAAAGCATCTTCGCCAGAACAAGCACCGCGGATCTCTTTCCCGTGTTCTTTTCACCGTACAATACCAGATGCGGGAGATTGTTCGATTCGATCAGGCGTAACAGGTTGGATTTAACGTGTTCATGCCCAACGATCTCGTCGAACGTCTTTGGTCGGTATTTTTCGGTCCAGATCACCGGTTCCATGCCCTCTCAGATTGATCGCGCTGGTATTAAAATGATGGCAGACCATAGAATGACACCTCTCTGGTCTCGATGGGTAGTGAACTTGACTTCTTCATACCCTCACAAACCGCACCGCATAGTACAAGGGAGGGTGCAGAGGGTGGGTTGCCTCGTCTCCGCGGTCTCTCCGATCTCGGCGGTAAGCAGATATAACCCGAAGAAATTAAAAAGTCTCATAAAGCTTACAATGCACTATCAGACCAGGATAAGCGTGCGCGATACGATAATTTTGAAAACACCTTCAAAGGCTGATAACATCGAGCGGGTGGGGGCTGTTGTATATGGGGTGACAGCGTGCGGTGCACCATAAATCACTCACTATGTGCCCACTTTTGTTCTATCTTGGGGTTTTATGCTCATTGGGATGATATGCATCGTGAACAATAATTTTCTGATTTTAAATAGATGCAAATAGCAAGAAATATTAAAGGACAGGACTTTTAAAAGCAGGGAAAAATTTATGAGATACTATGTGGAGTAGATATCTATGAGTAATAGCTTAGAATTAAGTTCAGATATTCTGTTTCACTTTACTGAACTTGAACACGTTATAAGCATCCTAAAAGAAGGGTTTTTTAGACCAAACTTCTGCTTAGAAGATCTAAACGACTTCGTCTCACAGAACGAACGTACAGAGTACTTAGAATGGGCCATTCCGATGGTCTGCTTTTGTGATATTCCGTTACCGCACTCCAAGACTCACAGAAAAACCTACGGCAATTATGGCATCGGTATGAGTAAAGAGTGGGGTATGCGAAAAGAAAATAAGATCAGCCCCGTACTTTACGCGTACCCCAAATCAGCAATTACACATAGTCTCCTATGGATGTGGATTGAAGGTAGAGAATTGTTAAATCCAGAGGAAGATGATGCCGATCATACCCATACATTCCATGACCACTTACAAGGGGTGTACTGCTTTACAAAGCTATATAAAGGGAGAAAGTGGATAAGTAGGGATATAGGGTATTCTAATGAAGACGTTCGTTTCTATGATGAACGAGAGTGGCGGTTCGTACCCATGTGTGAAAATCGGTTCGAGTATGTTTTACACAAAAACAAGTTCCTTGACATGTTAAAGCAAAATGATGTTAATCATGAACTTGAACGTGAAACCAGCAAACTACCGCGCTTGAACTTTGAGCCATCGGATATTGAGTGTATAATTGTAACTGCAGAAGAAGAAAAAGACCTCATCGTCAAGGAGATGGAACAAAATACAAATCAGTATAGCTATGATGGCATCGAGTTGTTGTCTTCTAAAGTTAATGTGATCTCTGTTGAATAGTGTGTTGAGGACTTTCGAAGGCGTATTTCGCGTAACAGAGAATAAAAAATGTTAAATATATCTCCAAAGTCAACAATACCAGCGTTATTTTTTCTAAAACATAAAAGTTTTATCGTCTTGGCTTTTGCGTTGATACAAAATGTTACCACATGGCAAAGTATTAATGCATACACTATCGATGATACACTCAAAAAGATCGGACGGAGCGATAAAATACGTGTAATGCGAATCCTGTTAGTGTCCGTGGTTCTTGTGCTGCTATCGGGCACCGCAGCCTCCGCCGACTGGCCCATGTTTGGGCATGACCCACAGCATACTGGCGTGGCTGGTGAGANNCCCATGTTCCGGCATGACCCGCAGCATACTGGCGTGGCTGGTGAGAGCGTGGAGCCGCCGCTGGAGTTGCTGTGGGAATTCAACATCAACATCAGTACCGCTTCTTCTCCTGTCGTGTCGGGAGGTACGGTCTACATAGTAGCCTTTCGCCTGAATAATAGCTATTTATATGCGCTGGATGCTGTCACTGGCGCAGAAAAGTGGAAATGTGAATGCGAGCCCACCGGTTTCTTATTCGGTGTACCATCTCCTGCAGTGCATAATGACACGGTCTATATGCCATCCTATGATCGCATGGACCGGCGGGATGGTTATGTTGGTTATATGTATGCGTTGGATGCTGCAACTGGTGCCGAAAAGTGGAGATACGGAGTGGTAATAGATGTATGGGATGATGTGTCCTCTCCGGTTGTGCATCGGGGTACGATATACCTATGCGCTGCTGATTATGTATATGCATTGGATGTGGCCAATGGTACAGAAAAGTGGAAGACAAAAACAGACGGGTGGTATATCGGTTCTTCTCCTGCTGTATATGGGAATACAGTCTATGTAGGTATACGAGGCAAAAATAGTTATGTGTGCGCACTGGATGCTGCAACTGGTGCCGAAAAGTGGAGATATACAGCGGG
>MAXP01000046.1 GCA_001751085.1 Desulfobacterales bacterium C00003060
TCGGTGGACAGGATGATCACCTGCTCCCCGGCATTGGGAAAATAGTTGTTCACGATGTTGTCGCGGTGGGTGCTGTCCAGCCGGGACAGCGGCGTATCGATGACGATTGGCAGCTTCAATTGGCTTGTCTGTGCCAGTCCCCAAAGCAATGAAACCGCAAAAACTTCCTTTTCACCGGCGGAAAGCCCGGATTTTTTAATTTCATGGCCGTTACGGTCTGTGATGCGCACCTCATAGGTCTTATCATCGATAATAATGTCTTTGATCAAACCACTGCGGCTGGAAAGCAGGCGATACATTTCAAAGGTCTTTTCTTGCAGCAGATGAACCATGAACCTTGTTTTGGACGGTCTTAAAAAATTCGATGCTGATCTCCAGAGTAGGGTCGTAGTCGATGCTGGTGGCGTAGATGTCGGTAATTTTTTGGTAGAAGCGCCGTTCCGAGGTCCTGATATCCTGGATGCGGCGGAGCAGCTCGTCAAAATAGTCGAAGGGTTGATCCGGATTTTTCAGGCGCTCATCATCCAGCACAAAGCCCTTAACGATATATTCGCGCAGACGCTGAGTGGCCCAGATACGGAAACGGGTGGCCACGTGGCTTTTTACCCGGTAGCCGACCGAAATAATGGCATCCAGATTATAAAAATTGGTCTTGTACTTTTTCCCATCCGCAGCACTTGTAAAGAATATCTTTACAACTGAATGTTCAAACAACTCACCTTCTGAAAAGATATTTTTAAGATGCTGCCCAATATTCTGTTTGGTTGTTTGAAAAAGTTCGGCCATGAGCTGCTGGGTAAGCCAGACCGTCTCATCCTCCAGGCGCACGTCGATTTTGACCCGGCCGTCTTCTGCTTCATAGACGAGAAACTGGCCCTTGCCGGGATCGGGGCTATCACCGGGCACCAGCTCTTTACTCATGACCCCACCGCCTCTTCGATGAGTTGTTCCACGCGTGTTTTGGCTTGATAGAGGAGTCGTTTAGACTCTTGCTTTTTATCTATCGATTGCTTTACCAAACTCGTTATTTGGCGATGAAATGCATTCGAAACAAAAGGAATCAGCAGATTGAATATATACCGGCTCGTAATATGGCCGACTGTCGTGGCAACAGTCATATCTCTCAGTAATTGAGCTTGGCCGATACTGCTATTGATTATGAATGTGGCATATTCTGGCGAAATCTTCGCACCGGGGTGCCAAGTCAAATGAGCAACACGCTGATTGACGTAGCAGTCACCCTCAAGTAGACTCGCGTAAAAATATTTAATTCCATCCATCCCTACAATGACGTCTCCCTTCTTAGCCTTTGGGAAACCAATATTTCGAGCATACTTTGGATCAATACTCGAGAGCTCCTCAACGTCGATATGGCTGGGCCGGATATTTCTGATACGAACAACTGGTTCACCAGAATTGTCTTCAAGGAACTTTTTGCTATTCCATGGAAACCCATTCCCAACATTGCAATTTGCGCCAAGCCTAACATGGTCGAAAGTTGAAATTCTCTCAACGATTGAGGATGCCACTGGATCAAAATACTCCGCATCTAACCGTCGCGACTGCTGCAGTTCGCTGAACTGCGCCGTGTAGCCTACCGGCTTCTTGAAACTCCGCTTGTCAAGGCCAAGGTCGGATTCGAGGAGGTGTTGGGCCTGCTTATATAACGAAATCGATTCCTTGCGTAAGCCATATGCTTTTCGAACAAACATAGCCAATTCAGCTTCAATTGATTCAGCGAATCGGGGGGTGGGTATCCTCAACAAAAACCTCGGGGCAATTTCCGGCTGAGAACTGCCATACATTCCCCGGTCGATCAGTTGGCGCCCTTGTGTTGTATTGAGAAAAAGAGCTAAGTAAGCGGAGTCTATTTTTTCGTTCGCGCGCACAATGAATGTATGTGATGTTGCGAGGGCGGGTTGCTCTTCAGCATAAAAAAGAGAGCACTGACCAAAATTGGCTCCTGTTCGAGTTATAAGAATATCTCCACTTCGCAAATGGTTTTTATTCAATCCGTTGGCAATTTTTTCGGAGAGAAAAACTTCATTCGAATCAAAGTCCATTCGCAATGGACGGACATTTTGTGTACGGACAACTTTCCATCCATCATCTGAATATCTACGAGAGAACTCAGCAGGATGAATAATCTCTTGAACAAATTGTTTTAGCGGAGGAGCCCAGGATAGCAAAGCAGTGATTCTTAAATATTTTGGCCGATAGTGATCCGCATCAATTCTTCGGGTATCTATGACCGATTGTAACGAGGCTACACTCCAAACCGCCATCACTCCACCTCCCAGAAATCAACCCCTTGCTCCTGGGTAAACCGCACAAAAGCCTCGGCCACGCAGAGCTGGTCATCGGGGATCTTGGCCGCGTCGGCCAAATCATCCGCCGTCAGGTCGTAATTGACCAGATCCTGGTTCACCACGAGCTGGCCTTCCTGGGGATGGCCGTCGGGAAACTCCACCAGGCTGCCGTCTTCGTCCACCAGGTATTCGTAATCGCCGGAATTATTCTTGCCGCCGCGC
>MAXP01000047.1 GCA_001751085.1 Desulfobacterales bacterium C00003060
CGAATTTCCAGTTTGGACATCGCCATTCAATTCGATAATACACGCTTTTTCGAAAAAAGTGTAAACTGGTGAATGAAGGATGCCCAAAAGATCCATTATTCCAATTGCGGAGCTATGCTCCACCGGCCTTGTAATTCATAGAAACCAGGAATTCCCTTTCATCAAGAATCCTGACACCCAACTGTCTTGCCTTGTCAAGTTTGGATCCGGGATCTTTTCCGGCCACGACGTACGTGGTCTTGCGGCTTACAGAAGAGCTCACCTTCCCCCCCAAGGCCTCAATGCAAGCCCTTGCTTGCGAGCGCGTCATGGAGTCAAGAGCCCCGGTCAGGACGAATGTGCTGCCGGATAGGGGCTCGTTTATCGGGGTCTCCTCGGTTTCAAGCGTCACACCAGCTTCCAGCATCCGCTCAACGTTTCTCTGATTCTCAGGATTATCAAAAAATGCCCTCACGCTTTCTGATACCTGAGGTCCTATCTCGTCTACGGCTATCAACTCCTCTGCTGTTGCAGACATCAATTCCATCAAGGACTTGAACCTGCGGGCCAAAACATGCGCCACATGTTCACCTACATGGCGGACACCCAATGCATGTACAAATCGGGCCAGCGTAATGTGTTTGCTTCTTTTTATGGCGTCGATCAGGTTTTTAGCCGATTTCTCACCCATCCTGTCAAGACTTGTTAGCGCTGCCTTATCCAAAGAAAACAGGTCCGCATAGGACTTTGACAATCCTCCGTCCACCAGATGGCCCACCAACTTGTCTCCCAGACCATCTATATCAAAGCCACCCTTGGAAGCAAAATGCTTGATGCGCTCCTTCACTTGGGCAGGACAATTGGCGTTGAAACATCGCCACACAGATTCACCGTCCAGTCGAAGTGCTTCAGAACCGCATACCGGGCATACAGAGGGCATCCCAAAGGATTGCTCGGAACCGGTCCGTTTGGTCTTTACGACCTTGACGACTTCAGGAATCACATCTCCCGCACGCTGGATCAGCACAGTGTCACCTATACGGATATCTTTCTTCTTGATTTCATCCTCGTTGTGCAGGGTGGCGCGGCTCACGGTCACGCCACCGACAGAGACAGCATCCAAGTGGGCTACCGGCGTTAATGCCCCTGTCCGGCCTACCTGAACGTCGATCTTGATTACACGTGTAGTCTCCTGTGTAGCCGGAAATTTATGGGCTATGGCCCACCTGGGACTTCGTGACTTCTCACCCAGCCTTCTCTGCAAGGCCAAATCATCCACCTTGATCACAATACCATCCATCTCATAGGAAAAGCTATGACGCCTGTCGAGCAAATCCCTGTAATAGACCAGGACATCCTCAATACTCTCCCGCGGTTTGATGTGAGGATTCACCCTAAGCCCCAGGGCACTGAGGGCCTGAAGGATGTCCGAGTGCAAGGCAAATTCAATGTCAGTCAACATGCCGACGCCATAACAGAATATGTCAAGGGGACGCTGGGCAGTTATCCTCGAGTCAAGCTGTCTGAGAGATCCTGCTGCCGCATTTCGTGGATTGGCAAATGGCGACTCGCCCCTGTCAATGCGTTTTTTATTCAATTGCCTGAAGGCTTCAATGGGGATAAACACCTCTCCCCTCACCTCCAGGCGAGAGGGTGTTTTCATGGAAACCGTATTAAGAAGGGCCAGAGGAACGGTCTTGATGGTCCTGACGTTTTGAGTAATGAGCTCTCCGGTATATCCGTCACCTCGGGTAGAGGCCTCGACCAGCCGACCATTCTCATATACTATCTCCACAGCCACACCATCCATTTTTGGCTCGGCCGTGTAAAGCAACGGCGAATCTTGCTTTAGGAACCGTCGCACCCTCCGGTCAAAGTCCAGAACATCTTCTTCATCAAAGGCGTTTTCCAGGCTCAGCATGGGGATCGAGTGGGGCACAGTCTCAAACCTTTCAAGGGGGAGTGCCCCCACCCGTTGAGTGGGAGAATCGGGCTCGACCAGTTCCGGATGCGTCGCCTCCAGGGAAATGAGCTCTTGCATGAGACGGTCGTATTGAGCATCAGAGATCTCCGGCTCATCCAAAACATAGTATAGGTAATTATGCCGGTGAAGGGCCTGCCGAAGTTCAGCGGCCCTCTTTCGAATATCTTCGTTCATAACTCTTGACATATTGCAGGGATAACCTCTGCTGCTATCTCGCGCGACCTCTCAAACTTTTTGATTGAAAACCCTGGCCTCCAGCGCAGTGCGCCAAGCTCATCTGAGACTACAAGCAGGGCGCCGATCTCTACTCGCCGGAAGATAGCTACGGTAAACAGCGCAGAGACCTCCATGTCCACACCGAGTACACCCCCGCTCTTGAGCAACAGGACCTTCTGTTTGGTCTCCCTGTAAACGGCATCTGTTGTCCAAACAGGGCCTTTGTGAATGAGGATGGAACGCAGCTCCAAGCTCTTCTCAATTGCCTTTACTATGCCATCGGACGCTCTTGGGCAATCATTATTTAGAGGGTAATACCCGGATGTCCCCTCCCCTATAACCGCATAGTCAGGAACCACGAAGTCCGCAATCTGCACACCATCCTGGATCGAACCGCACCACCCCAAAAAGAGTATCCTCTTTGCACCCAAGACAATCAACTTCTCCAGAATCATCACCGCGTAGGGGGCACCAAGCATAGGACCCACCACGGCAATCTCTTGATGACAACATGTTGCGTTGTATAATCTGCTGGTCAAGATCCTGCATACTGCCCTTCCCTGGATGCCCATAGAACGCCGCACAAGGGCCATGTCTCCTTCCATGGCCACCATGAGTGCGACAGGACCAATACTGGGTTCGTTCTTCCCCTTTCTGGGATAGATAATCTCATCTCGCATTATTGACCCGAATCCTGGTTAACCCGTTTCCCTGTGATCTCACGCAAAAACGGGAAGACCTCGTTTTTGCAGACAACTTGCCACACGTATCTACGCATTACATTACGGAACATCTTGTGGGTACTTGTGCGAGACAGGTATTCCATGATCCGCCCGGCTATAACGAGTGGTGGTTCATCCAGTCCAAAAAAGCATGCGCCTTCTCCTAACTCTTGAAATGGTGGAATATCCGAACAGGCAATAGGCAGCTTGATCAGGCCGGCCTCCAGAAGCGGCAGCCCAAAACCTTCATCTTTGCTTGTCATAAGCAGAATGTCTGCCATAAGATAAAGATCGCGGATGAAGATACGATTCGGAACCAGCTTCTTTCTGTCACGAAACCTGTATTCAGCCAAGACGGCAATATTGTCCTTCAGGCCGAGTTCGTCGATCCAGTACCTAAGCCTGTGGTAATAGGCCACGGCCCGTTTTTCATGCGGATCATAGGCCCCTGTCAATATTAAAAGCACATTATGGCCCAACTCCTTGATCCCTCGAATAATATGGATCGACAGCTCCAGGTTCTTACGGGGCGTCACCCTTGATGGCTGAACAAGGACAAGATCGCGACTGAACAGGTCAAGTTCCTCAGACAGCCTCACGGATTTCGGGTCAAGGTAGAAAAAGCGTACAGGATCGATCCCGTTATGTATTACCCTCCAGGTAAAATCTCCACACTGCTTTTCAAACAACCCTAATCGTGACTCCGAAACGCAAACGTAGTGTATGTTAGGATGCGGCCGCCGAAGGATCGACCACGGGGGGGTGTTCAGATATTTCGGCGGGCTGGGTTGAAAGTAAGGCGAATCATGGGCCCAACTGACCACCACCGGGCTGTCCCCTGAGTCTGCCAGGCGCCGCAATGCAAGGGTTAGCGGAAGGTTGAATGGCATATGGAGCACGTTGTGGGCTATAACGACGTCAAGCCCACGGGACCATTCCTTAAGGATTCCAAAAATCCTGTTTGTGGGCCGCTTTAAGGAGATCTCAACACCCTGTTTACATTTGTCATGGACCTTGATGATCCGAGTGTTATTGGAACCCAACATCGGTTCTATGCGTACAGGGAGAGCCTCGGTGTAGACCTCACCCATACCAGCCAGCACAGAAACCGAATGGCCCATGCTGTGAAAAATGGAGGCTTGCTGTCTGAGAATTTCTTCCACGCCGCCAACCACGGGCGGACAGGAATAGTGTAATATTCCGATTCTTAGTGGCTTATCTGGCATCCCGTCACTCTTCCTCGCAGACCCGCTAACCAAGACCTTGGATCATTTGCGGTTTAAGATTCGATGTTGGACGTTCGATGTTCGATGTTCGATGTTCATTAGTCCTTTTCAGCTCACCCTGGCCCAGACCTGAATGTATTAGCTTGTAGCATATGGCCGTGCCGACCATATATTTCTCGAAAAAAGTATGATATCATATTTAGGTTAGGTTGGCTATTTCAAGCAGTGCCTGAACGGAAATTGCCCACTCCTGTCATTTCGAGCGCAGCGAGAAATCTGTCGTTATACCTCGGAAGGTCATAAATGGTGGTTTTCTCGGTGAGTCATGGGCATCAAGAGCAAGGCGCGAAGGCGCGGAATAGCTGGCTATTGCAAGCCTGAGCAACGCGGCTATTGATGTTCATGGCCGGCGAAAAAGTGTCATTTGTGGCCTTTCGAGGTATATTACAAGATG
>MAXP01000048.1:0-3485 GCA_001751085.1 Desulfobacterales bacterium C00003060
GTGAAAGAGATGCTTGATGCTTTTGTGGAGATGGCCCCGTCTCCGGATGTCAGGGCTGCTGTTTCACGTAATGTTTCGCCTTATGAAAAATCCTTTTCGGGTTTTGCCTTTAAAATTCAGGCAAACATGGATCCCGCACACAGGGACAGGATCGCATTTATCAGGATCTGTTCCGGGAAATTTACCCGAGGGATGAAAGTGATGCACCACAGGATAGATAAGGAAGTCTCT
This sequence comes from Desulfobacterales bacterium C00003060, assembly GCA_001751085.1. Taxonomy (GTDB): domain Bacteria; phylum Desulfobacterota; class Desulfobacteria; order Desulfobacterales. Next base: position 232 of record MAXP01000048.1, read on the forward strand.
TTTGCAAATGCCACGATTTTTATGGCAAAGGAGAGAGAGAACGTTGAAGAGGCCTTTCCCGGCGATATTGTCGGAATTTATAACCACGGCACAATTAAGATTGGTGATACCTTTTCTGAAAAGGAACCGCTGAAATTTACAGGTATCCCGAATTTCGCGCCAGACTATTTCCGAAGGGTCATACTGAAAAATCCGCTAAAGATCAAGCAACTTCAAAAAGGACTGACCCAGCTTGCAGAAGAAGGGGCTGTCCAGGTTTTTCGTCCGCTTACGAGCAACGATTACTTGTTAGGCGTAGTCGGTCTTCTGCAGTTTGATGTCACAATGGCCAGGCTTAAGTCGGAATACGGAGTCGATGCTGTTTATGAACCGGTTGATTATGCGGTCGCCAGATGGGTTGATTGCGCTGATCCCAAAAAAATGGCGGAGTTTGAAAAGAAAAACAGCGACTGTATGGCCAGGGATTCGGAAGGCAAGCTGGCATTTCTTACGACCAGTGAATGGACGCTCGGTTTCTACATGGAGAAGTGGCCGGATATCAGCTTTTACAAAACCCGTGAGATTGCGTGATATTCCCATTGATAAATATTTCAGACAGAATAAATTAATCTCCCGCTGTAAGCGGGATTAATCCTGTCAAAAAACAGGCGAAGGATAGACGCACCTGGGGCTTTCCATCATATCATCATCAGAGTTTAGAGCGCAGGAAGGTATTCCGTGAGGACGCTGATCGAGTCAACTTTTTGGATCGGCTTGGAGGCATCGTTGTCGATACACAAACCCAGTGCTTTGCTTGGGCATTGATTCCTGATCATGCCTTATGTTGAGATCAACATAAGGCAGTAAGCGTGAATCACCGCTCCGTATCTGTCCGAAGCTGATTCCAGATAGGAAAAAAATCGCTCCCTGTACACCTTGCTTTTGAAAATGGTTTTTCTCTCGTTGCCCCGAGACGTAATGGGATAGAATGCCTCAGGATATTGTATGCGCAGGGGGCTCGCCATGGCCCGTCACCTTGTGGTTTCCTTTGGCCTCAATGTCTATAATACCCACATCGGCATGTCAAATATTGAGACCTGACCCCTTAATTCCCTTTGATCCCTTAATTCCCTGACCTGTACGCGTGGTGGTGTGGGAGGGGCGCTCAGCGATGGGCGTTCCTATCCCGATATGTTTTTGATCACACCAAAGCTTCAAGCCCCTTTCGTTCTACTATATCTAATAACTTTCTTGATGCACCAGTTGGTCGTTTATGACCTTGTTCCCATTTTTGCACAGTAGATGGGCTAATATTAAAGATAGATGCAAGTGCTGCCTGGCTCAATCTTAATTTTTTCCGAATTGAAACAATTTTTTCCGGTGTATATTCTTTTACTTCAGGCAAGCACAAGCTTTGTATATTTTTCATCGTAATTTCATCAATTATACCACTATTATTTAGGTCATTAACAGTGTTGACTATGGATTCAGCAATTGTATTCCTCATGATTTCACCTCGATAAAATTCCCATTTTTTATGGCTATTTTCAATTTCTCATTTGAAAGCGACAACAAAACCTTTGCCAATTCCTTGAAGGCATGAAGTTCTTTGGAAGACAGATTTGATTTTTCATTCTTAGCAAAGCCATGAACAAAAAATGCCCTGTCAGCATGTTTATAGCAAATNNTATGATATGACCACCCAGATTTGTTTCATAAATACCATTTTCAACTTCATTCAATGCGTTTGCAAGTTCAGTATCTGGTATATTTTGCTTTTTTGCCCATTTTGCAAAATGTTTGGTCATTAATTTTTTTCATATTTCTATATAACACTAAGTGATACAGATTTCAATGCAATAATTTTATTTTTTCGAGATTCGAGGATTGAGCGATTTCGATTAGGAAAACATAATGATGGAGCTAACCAGCCCCAACAAATAGGGTGAGGCGGTGAGTTTGGAAAAGCAGATGCATCGACACTAGAGAATAGGCTTGAAATTTAGCCCACGCTGTTTGGGATCTGGCTGAGCAGGACAAAAATGACACCGGATAGGATTGATAAGCAAAAGGGATGGATACTGGATTTTAGCACGGTTTTTGCCAAAAGCCTTGAGAACCTCATCCAAAAGATCCGGGCTTATCAGATACCGGTTCAAAACAGACAGGAGGCGGATAGGGAAAAGCTGTTTAAAGCAGGAATCCATAACCTCTTGATTTTCCTGGATTCCCGCGTTCGCGGGAATGACGGTTCAACCAATATGATATTTCTTTGAAATTCATGTGGTTAGTAAGCACTATAGACTTTCAAGTATAGTTTCTTAAGCGCACAGCTCCAAATTTTTTAGGTTTGAGCATCGTTTTTTGGGCGTTCTTACGAAATATGTGAAGAAGATGTGTGAACTATGGCGGGTAATTCCAAGAAGAAAGCATGAAGGTGTCGTTTAGAAGCATACTTTTTTTGCCACCTAAACCATACTAATACGGAAAAAAACGGTTTACAAACGGGAGAAAGGAGGGTATTGTGGCTCCGACTTTATACTGGGAAAAATGCGTATGCCCTCCCTTTACGCCTTTGGCGAATCTATCTATTGCCTGAACGGAAACCTCGATTTCTTGTGGGTTGGGTTGAGCCCCTCGATTTTGTTGGGTTTAGCGCAGGCTTCATTTCGTGTCGTGCCTCAACCCAACCCAGAAGAATCAATCACTTGAAAGAACTTAATTTGTCAGGGCGAAACCCAACAAATCGATTTAATGGGTTTTCGTTCAGGCACTATCTAGCCAAAACTAAAGCTACCGTTAGGAGTCTGAGAGATGGTCGAGATGGAAGATCGATGGTTGTCAGTGGCAGAGATGTCCAAATACCTTGGCGTCAGTAACGACACAGTTTACAGGTGGATAAGTGAAAGAAATATGCCTGGGCACAAGATCGGTCGCCTGTGGAAATTTAAGAAAGACGAAGTCGACGAGTGGATGCGAAGCGGCGGTGGCACAGAAAAGCGCAAAGACGGTGCCAAGGAATGATGGGGAGAAGAATATGAGTGAGATGAATCTGTTCTACATCAAAGGCGATACTGTTCAGGATCTCGAGGGTGGGCAAAATCGGGAAAGGCCAGAAATGATCAGGCGCCGGAATTAGAGGAGATGCTGCGCATGACATCATCCAGCTTAAAAGCATCTGGCATCTGGGACAACCACCATCGTGGAACGATAGGTGATTTTCTCAAAGAGAAGATCCTCCAAGGCTCAGATCTCTCATTCGTCTCCGCTTATTT
>MAXP01000048.1:3498-3825 GCA_001751085.1 Desulfobacterales bacterium C00003060
CGGTTCCTGTTCGGAGAACCACAATTCATTCAATCACTTGACCCTGACAAAACAGAGAAAAAAGCCTTCAGGATTGAGGACGACGCCCTTTTGCTATCCAACCGCCTTGAGCAGAAACGAGTGGCTAAGGAATGTTCAGATTGGTTGAAGAGTAAAGTCGATGTCAGATCGATTATCAAGCCGGGCTTCCTCCACGGCAAGATGTACCACATGGACAATAATGGCGTTCAAGAAGCCATTATCGGAAGCTCGAACTTTACGGTGCGCGGCCTTGGCCTGGGCGCTACGGGCAACAACATCGAGCTTAATCTGGAAGTTGATAGCACC
>MAXP01000049.1 GCA_001751085.1 Desulfobacterales bacterium C00003060
TTCTGACAAGACGAAAACCGAGGGTTCCGGCCCTGCTGCCTTCCGAGAGGGAAACGCGAATCGCCGAGCGGCAGTCCACAGCGTCCTCATGCCATCCGCCGCCGCGAATCACCCTGCCCGAACCCGATGAAGGCCCTGTTGGGTCAGTAACGCGACCTGGAGGATAGGTGGCATACCAATCCTCACACCATTCCCACATGTTTCCGTGCATGTCATAAAGCCCAAAGGCATTTGGCTTCTTTTGGGCCGCGGGGTGCGGTTTCTTGTCCGAATTCCCACAATACCATCCCATGGCGTCGAGATTCGGATCATAGCCGCAGCCCGTTTCCGTTATGCCGCCATTGGCAAAGGCTGTTGTACTCCCAGCCCGGCATGCATACTCCCACTCGGCTTCCGTGGGCAGGCGATACTTATTGCCTCCTTCCATACGGTTCAGCCGCCGGACGAATTCCTGGCAGTCGTACCAGGAAACGAATTCTACCGGGCAATTGTCTCCGCACTCCCTGAAATGCGATGGGTTGTTTCCCATAACCTTTCGCCACTGCCCCTGGGTCACTTCCGTTACCCCCATGTAGAACTCCTTTGTCAGGATAACCATGTGCTGCCTCTCATCATCCCCCCTGCCCGCCTCGTTCGGCTGGCTGCCCATCATGAAACTCCCCGCCCGGATCAGCACAAACTTCATGCCAAGGGAGTTCTTTATCATCGTCTCTGCCCTTACACCTTCGAGTTGGGCCGGCTGCTTTGCCCCGTCCTCTTGCCGCTCTATTTTCAACTCTTCCCCGGTTGGAGTTATATTGCCTCGTTCTTCTTGCGCATTACACGAACAAAGCAGAGCAATGGCTATTAACGATAAGTAGACTCGTTTATTGTTTTTTTTGGCATTCTTCATTAGATCTCAGAAGTAGTTTACACTTTATTGATCTTGTGTTTTTCTAACCGCACAGCTTGGAATTTTTTGAGAAATCACGTGTATCTTCTCAATAAGTTGGGATAGATTACATTTTGCGACTATTCACTGGATTCCTGCTTTCGCAGGAATGACGGGCAGTTACATCCAAACGTCATTCCGGCGAACCCTGGATCAGAGTCCAGGGCAGGCACCGGAATCCAGACATCTTGCCCTGAGTTATTGAGAAGAGTTACGATTACGTAAATCAAGAAAAAAGAATTGACATTATAGTTGAAAGCCCGGGCACCTTATGTTGGACTTCACTATAGGTAGTTTTTCCAGCAGTGATATCTACCTGATATTTGAGTATCTCCTTGCCATACGTTTTGAGAATCCAATAGCCAAGAGCTGGACACTTGTAGAGCATATTGGCCATACGCTGTGCGAAGATCAGGTCGTTGATTAGTTCCGTCTTGAGAATATTATTGTATTGTTCTAAATGTTCATAACCCAAACTAAAACTTTGCAGTATAACATCCGAAGCAATCTGAGCCTCCCTGATAGCATAATAGATCCCTTCTCCGGTCACGGGGTCAGCCAGACCTGCTGCGTCTCCGACTAACAGGCCAATATTGTTTGAAAATACTTTTCTCCTGTCTGGTCTGTAAGGGAGAAAATGACCCTTTAATGACCTGATTTCGGCGTTCGCACATAGATCTTTGCTTGTGATGTATGATTTGAAGTAGTTCTTCAAGCCTTTGATCTTATTCAGGGTAGTCACAAGGCCAATGGATAAATGATCACTCTTTGGAAATATCCATCCATATCCCCTGGGAATTGCGCCAAAATCGATATGAAACGACTGGCTCAGGTTCTTTACGGTGTCTGAATCTCCATAATAAACCTCTCCTTCTATTGCAGTCATTACGTTTCTACTGGCCTGTAAACCGAGGGCTTCTGCGATCTTACTGTTAACGCCATCAGCACCGACAACAAGGCGTGTCCTGTATGTTCCTTCGGATGTTTCCACGTTCAGATTCCCGGTCGATCCGGATAGGGACCTGAAAGTGATTCCGTCCAGCACAACAGTCCCAGCGGTGATTGCCTTCTTGACCATGAAGTGATCAAACGCATCTCTCATCACCATTGCGACTATTGGATAGTCCACCGTCCTTGTGAAAACCGGCTTGTTTTCAACAAAGAACTTTGCAGTATAAGAATAGTCCTCAATAATGCCAGTTATGTCAAAGGGAAGAATATCAAGGGCCTTTTTTGTTAACCCCCCGGCGCATACTTTATGTCGAGGAATCCTTTTCTTTTCGATTATCATTGTCTTAAAGCCATGCTTAGACAATAAGTACCCGGTAAGCGAACCACCAGGGCCAGCTCCCACGACTATGACATCGAATTTTTCAGTATGCGGCATTTTATCGTGCTTTCAATCTTTGCGGCGTTCGCCTTGAGAACATTCCGTGCTTTCGTGATAATTCTTTTCTTTTTCGTGTGTTGAATGCTCTGACGTGTAACCGCACAGCTCGAAATTTTTCAGAAACCACTTCGTCATATGATATTTTCGTATTGCATTCATCCCGTTCTTTTGCAAGCCAAAACAGGGGAAGAACGTGTCAAGCCGAAGGGTTTGCCAGTCAAAACCTGGGTTGAGCGGTTCAACTTTTTGTGTCATGTGTCAGGAACGAGAAACGCGAGAGCTGAACTCAAAATGACACCCGAAATCCGGGCTGGTGAAAAGACGTATAAAAGCTCACGGCAGAAGCAGGAGAACTCTTGCTTTAAGCCTTCAAATTCTGTAATTGTGCAACACACTTCAGGAAATTAGCGAGCTATAGTATTTCGGATTGCGGAGTTCGGATTGCGGAGTTAAGCTGCACATCATTTTAGCGTAATTTCACATGGTTATCAGGACTATTCATCCCGCAAATTTGCAAATATTTTCCTGAAAAGCTATAACGGGCCAACGGGTAATAGACCTGTTGTGGAAGGTTTTTCTGCACAATGATAATATGGGGAGAGACGAATGAGAAAGATTGGGGCGTTGCCGATCCTGGCCTTCACAGTGACCACTTTGATTGCTGCCGGCCAAGTGCAAGCGGCGAGTCGTGGGACACAGGTTGTCGAACAGGGAGGCGAACAGCTTGACCTCTACAAGGCTTACCACGCCCTGGATGGGCGCTTTGTCGCCAATGACAACGGGGTCGTGACCGACACAC
>MAXP01000050.1 GCA_001751085.1 Desulfobacterales bacterium C00003060
TTTATTCATTATGCTCAAGCTTAGGCTATTTTTTTACACATTGCCAGGTTTTTCTCAGTAATTCTCATTATGCGCTCGGGTTCGTTTCCAGATACTGTGTGAGTGGCATTTTGCCACGATTTTTCGCGGTTGGAAAGCCGCTCCCACAAAGATAAAATGAAAATTGCTGATATTTTTCCGCCGCGTAGCGGCTTCGTCCAACAAGTCGATTCAGCAGACCGCTAACCGCGTCCGTTGAATTTGGAATGCCTTGCTCCGCATATCGCTGGCTGCTGTTTTGTAGTTCAGTGCCCCGCATGGTCAGCGTCGGCTGATTTTCGACGTTACACATTTAGAATGAGGATGTAATTTGCTTCAATGAATTCGAAAATACCGGTCATAAACGGCGCTACGCGCAGCAATGGCAATACAGACATCCTCGTTAAAAGAATTCAAGAAGGGTGCTACGGTTGATCTTGATATTGATCTGGTGATATTGAGGGAAAAAAAATTGAAAACTGCATAGGCTGCTATCAATGTCTGGAAAAAGCAATATGTTCCATTCAAGACGATATGGAAGAAATTCGAACATTAATTGAAAAAGCCAAAATCCTGGTGTTAGCATCTCCAATGTGTCCAGGATCACATCTTCATTTGTCATTTAGTATGCCGACAATCCGTTGTCTCAGCTCTTGATCGGACTGGATCAATGCTTGCGCCCGCTTGAGAGCACCGGAAATGCTTGTGTAACCTACGCCAAAATGCTTGCCGATCGCCTGATGAGTGAATATCCCCATATGACACAGCATGTAAATGGCAAGATCTCGATCCGGCCTACTTTCGCCCCTGCGTGGTTTCTCTAACGCACCGGGATGCTCTGCACCAAGAGCGGTAAAGACTCGCTGAGTCACCACTTCAACCCCTTCCTCTTTGAGTGCCACACGTGCCTGAGGCTTTTCTCTGTCCTTTAATTAATTTCATCCCGCTTTCAGCGGGACCAGAGGGAGAAATCCAAGGAAGGCATACGTGGGGGTGCGTTGTCGAGGATTTTGACCGATAACGCAGTGAAATTATTTATCTGAAAACCTCTGGCCTTGACAAGATCCAGAGCTGGCGTGTAGTTATTGTGTGCCCTTCGGATCTCTGCCAGAGGGTTTGGCGACTGATGACTTGCTGATATGATACCCCACAATACACATGAGGATGCAGTGCGTTTATGATGACAGCAGAAACACCAGCCTGTTCAGACAAAGACCTCGAGGAACACATAAAGCGAATCATCTCCGGACCTGGGGATGCTGGAAAGGAGTTTGTTCTTTCAGGATATACCTACGAAGACGTCTATGAAATGGCTTCAGGGTTGCGGTCTTCGTTCTCGTCACTCGATTCGAACAACAGCGCTGTGTGCATCTGTGCAGAAAACAAGGCGGTTATTGCCGCTGCTCTCTTGGCCGGTCTTGCCGGTGCCCCTCCCCTTCTTCTGCCATACACCCATTCCCCGCAGGTCCTCTCAGAGGTGCACAGTCTAACAGGGTTCGAAATAGCGGTTACGGATACGCAAAGGGAGCTTCCCACAGGTGTGAAAACCGTCTTTCCTGAACGTCGCAGAGGGATCGTGTCGAATCTCTCCCGTGAAAGGCCTGTGGATCCGGATGTGGAGCTGCTTAGGCTTTATACGGGCGGCTCGACCGGAAAACCCATGATATGGTCGAAGACGGTGAGGAATTTGTTTTCAGAGGCGATCTATCTGTCCAGCAAATTTGATATCTCGCACCGTGATCGGTTCGTTGCAACTGTTTCACCGTACCATATTTACGGCCTGCTTTTTTCTGTCGTTATCCCGCTTGTTTCATCCGCCGGCGTCCTTGGTGGCGTCTACTCCTTTCCCCATGAGATAATCTCCGCGATCAAGGACGGTTCCGCTACCGTACTTGTAAGCGTTCCCATGCATTACAGGGTCTTAAAGGGGCACAGCATCTCTGGCGGTTCCCTGGGACTCGCTTTTTCTTCAGCAGGAGTACTTGACAAGGTGGACAGTGATGATTTCCATAGGCGAACCGGACTCGGCGTTTTCGAGATCTACGGTTCAACAGAGACGGGGGGAATAGCTTCCAGGTGCAGGGCAAAGGGAGAGAGCGCTTTTAGACCATTTGACAATATTGACTGGAAGATAGTTGACGAACGACTTCATGTCCGCTCTGATTTTGTTTCACCTGAGATTGAAAGGGCGCCGGATGGTTTTGTTGCCACATGCGATCGTGCAAGGCGTCACGATGACAACTCCTTCTTGTTGCTCGGCAGATCGGACACTGTCATAAAGGTTGGCGGCAACAGAGTCGATCTGGAAGAAGTCCGGACTAAAGTAAATGAGCTTCCGGGCGTCAGGGATTGTGTTGTGATTTCCTTGCCTGTAGACGGGGGAAGGGAGAATGCGATTGCCGCCCTTATCGAGGGGAATTTGGACATGGCAGGTCTTAGACTGTCCCTTTCTGATGTACTCGAACCGTATGCCCTTCCTCGGAGCATAAAGATCGTTGACAACATAGCCTACACTGCAACAGGAAAATATGACAGGAAGGCCATTGAACAGATGTTTCGGATGGAACGCTGAGCCCATGAACGCAAAAAAGCATAAGAGCATAGAAGTCAG
>MAXP01000051.1 GCA_001751085.1 Desulfobacterales bacterium C00003060
TCGTATGGTTAAGCGCCTGCCTAAGGAACTTAAAGGGGAATTGCCTTCACCGGATGAGATTGCTAAATTGCTGGGGGGCGTGGAATGAATTACTGCCTGACCCTGTGCGAGATTCATATGGAACTGAAAGACCTCAACCTTAAGGTGGCAATGCTGGCAGCGAACATCAAGAATAACTCCGAGGAGTTGGGGGTATGAGTTGGAGGAAAGTTCAAATTGCTGAGTTCTTGGATGATGGCGGTATCGACATTCTGACTGGTCCTTTTGGGACGCAACTCAAAGCATCGCACTACACATCTGAGGGAACGCCCGTAATCAACGTAAGAAATGTTGGGTACGGCGACCTCCGGCCAGAGAAACTTGAGTTTATCCCTGATCAAGTAGTCTCGCGTCTCTCGAAGCACCTTCTTGAAACACGAGACATCGTGTTCGGTCGAAAGGGAGCCGTTGACAGGCATCTATTTGTTAGCGAATCGGAAACAGGATGGATGCAAGGGTCAGATTGCATCCGGATCCGAGTACTTACAGACGCAATTTACCCGGCATTCTTGTCGTTCGCGCTCAGGTTACCAAGTCACAAGCAATGGATGCTCACTCAGTGCTCAAACAAGGCCACGATGGCATCACTTAACCAAGATGTCATTGGGCGAATCCCTGTTAATCTTCCTGATCCCGCGACGCAAGCTGAGATCGCCTCCATCCTCTCCGCCTACGACGACCTGATCGAGAACAACCGGCGGCGGATTCAGTTGCTGGAGCAGGCGGCACGGCTGCTCTATAGGGAGTGGTTCGTTTACCTTCGCTTCCCCGGCCACGAACACGTTAGCATCACCGACGGCGTGCCGGAGGGGTGGACTCCCACAACAATTCCCGACATTGGGCGCGTCGTGACAGGAAAGACACCCAGTAAAAAAAAGAAGTCGTACTACGGCGACGACATTCCGTTCATCAAGACTCCAGACATACATGGCAATACACTCGTCATCAAGACCGATGAAAGCCTCTCGGAGGAAGGGGCAAATACACAGGCGAACAAAACACTACCATCAAGGTCGATTCTTGTGTCATGCATTGGGACTGTGGGTGCAGTTGCACTTAACAGCTCGATTGCTCAAACGAACCAGCAGATCAACGCCATCGTCCCGACAAATGAATCGCTGCGTTATTGGACGTTGTTCATGGCCAAGGACTTGAAACCGGTGCTGGAAGGCATGGGTGGAGGGTCAACTATGGCTAATGTAAACAAGTCCAAATTTTCAAACATTAAGGTTGTTATTCCATCGTCACTAATGCTTGACCAGTTCAATTCATTTGTTGCAATCCAGATTGATCAAATTGAACAACTGGTGTTAATGAATTTGCAACTCATCCAAGCCCGCGACCTCCTTCTGACACGCATGATGAACGGGAAGGTGGCTGTATGAACCTATATATAAATCGAGAACGGCTGTCGCAAGCGAAAATGTTGGAATGGCTACGCTGTGACCTGCCATTGAACGAGATGGTCACCGTGTATCAGTTCGACGGTAATAGCCTTTACAGCCATGACATCTACTGTGCACTGATCCCAAACGATCAAATTGAACGAACGCTTTCAAATTCCTCGTGGGACCTGTCACATGGTCAAGGCTTACCTGGGGCGATGGTCCATCACTTCGGTGATGATGCAGATGCGACTTACCTACGATTCGGAAATGATGGCGGAATAGAACCCCTTGTCATCGATCGTGAGTTTTATGGAATACATGAGGATTACAAAGAGATCAGCGAAGAGTTTCGGCTCTTTCACAGTCTGTATCAAGATCGGAAACAGGATCATTATCTGAAAATTGATGATGACGGCAACGAACACCTCGTAGGTATCGTCGAGCCTACTCGGGTCCGGGTCCGGCTGAAGGAAATTCTTCAGTTACTGGCGATCAAGGAGATGCACCTGTCAATCCAGTTCGATTGCCGGGAGCAATCAGAGAACACCTTGGAGGAACTGGGGCTTGTTGAGGGGGGAAGCGACCAACGCGACGGGCTCTCGTGCTGGAGCCTATGCTACGGCGACTTAGGAGGCATCGGAAGTCACCGTGCGTTCAGCCGGTTGCTGGGCGTCCGACTTATAGAGCCTTTGCCCAAGTCGAAGAGCGGGTTTTGGGGCTTCGCCGATGAGCCAACGAAGAGGTATGTTGACTTCATCATTGGCGTGAACAAGAACGGCGACAACGTTGAGTACACATCCAACCCGGACGCTCTAGCCAACTACTTCGGTGCGAACCCCGGCGCCCCGCACGATCTCACTGCGGTGAGTTTTCGCAAGGAAGTGCTCGATAAATACTACCACCAACCCGGGAAGTATTTCATCTCGGACGGCATTTTGAAGTGTGGTCGTTTGTGGAGCATGGAACTCGACAACCACCACGATGACAAGGTTTGCACATGGCTGAAAGATCTCGGGAGCAGTCTTTCCTACGAAGAGCAGCTCCACTGGCGGGCGCACAATATCTCACCGGATGGCGGGGTGAGCCAAACGTATCTCAAACGCCAGATCCTTGGCCAGTCTACGGATTCGGATCGACCCGAGCATCTGTTTCGGCAACGCTATCATGACTTGGTGAAATCTTGTAACGAATACCTGGGTTGGCAGTTGCTGCTACCGTTAGATGCTGACGACGAGCACCACTTCCAATGTGTCAGGATATCAGCCACCGACGAACAGCGTGACTTCGACGAGTTGGTTCTGGGTCTGACCAAGATCCTCATCGACTCGTTGAACGAGAAGCAGCTGAAAAGTTTAATCCCGCCAGACCAGTATGATGACCTTACAGGGAGCATCTCTCGATTGGAAGCCGCACTTTCCGCTCGCGGAGTGACGGATGCTGGCGATCACATCACGTTCCTCCGGAATCTCCAAAACCTGCGATCTGCGAGCGCAGCGCACCGTAAAGGGAAAAAATACCGCAAGATTACAACTGAATTCGGTGTGGACAGCCATACCCTACGAACTGTGTTCGCCGAAATCCTCCTAAATGCGCTGGTTCTCTTGGACTATCTAGTTGGGGTGGTCAAGAGTGATCAGCTGTCGGAAGCAGCGCCCGATTCTTCGGAGGGCACGACATGAGCCCAATGACCGATGACTCGTTGGTCCAGCAGACCACGGCTGACTACCTGCACAAACAGCTCGGTTGGGACTCAGTCTACGCCTATAACAACGAGGACTTCAGACCCGACAGCCTGATGAACAGGAAGGTAACACTATGAACAAAC
>MAXP01000052.1 GCA_001751085.1 Desulfobacterales bacterium C00003060
TTGCTGAGTGGGTTCTGTATATTAATTATATAGGCAAAGCTCGAAGCTTCACCAAACGCCAGGGCATGACGTGGATAACAAATGTTTGGACGGACTTCCTCCAACGGAGGTATGAGCACCGATATAGTGCAGTATTTGAGGGGACGCTCAGGTACCTCTGGGAGCCGCCTACCGAGGACATCTTGAAAAACGCACGGCCATATCTTCATCCTTGCTTCAGAGGTGAATCGGTGTTGAGCATCGGGAAGTCAATCGATTACATAAATAGACGAACAGCGGGCATCATAAGCATCATGCCATTCACCTGTATGCCCGGGACCATAGTCAGCGCCATTATGAAGCGGTGCAAAGAAGAGAACAATAACATCCCTTATCTAAACTTGTCCTACGATGGACAAGCTGAGACAAATACCATGACCCGGCTTGAGGCCTTTATGTATCAGGTCCGGCGATATCATGAAAGGCACCACAACCCATGAGATCATGACCCAAAAAAACGAACAACAAAAGATACTTATCAACGCGGTTGATCCCGAAGAATGTCGCATCGCCCTGATAAAGGGAAGCCACCTCGAAAGCTTTCAGATTGAGACCACTGCCGGTGAAATCACGCGTGGAAACATCTATAAAGGGGTAGTCACACGCGTGGAACCAAGCCTGCAGGCCGCCTTTATTGACTATGGTACGGAAAAAAATGGCTTCTTGCAGCAACACGAGATACATAGCGACTATTATTCTATTGAGAGACCCGAGGTCAGCAAGAAGGGGACCTTTGGCATACAAGACCTTATCAAACGTGGCCAGGAACTTTTGGTCCAGGTTACCAAGGAACCTATCCTGAACAAAGGGGCATTGCTTACCACATTTATCTCTTTGCCTGGCCGTTATATTGTTCTGATGCCTGGAGGAAAAAGTTCCGGCGTTTCCAGGAAAATCGAAGATGAAAATGAACGCACGCGTCTTAAAGGAATCATAGAATCCCTGAACATCCCCGAAGGCTTTGGCACGATTGCCAGGACTGCTGCTCAAGACCACAAAAAGCAAGAAATCTCAAAAGACGTCCGCTACCTGTTTCGTCTGTGGAAAAACATAAACAAGCAGGGCGTTAGCGCCCCTGCCCCCTGTCTCATCTACAAGGAACGCCACGTTGCAATTCGCGCCATCCGGGATCACTTTACACCTGAAATAACTGAAATTGTAATAGATAACAAGGAGATATTTCAAGATGTGAAGAACTTCATTCGCATTATGTCTCCGCGGCATACAAGACTCGTTAAGGTGTACAAGGACCCAGAGCCGATCTTCACCAAGTATGAAATCGAGGATCAGATTGGCTCCATCTTTGCGAGCAGGATCCCATTGAAATCGGGTGGTCACGTCGTCATCAACCCCACAGAGGCCTTGGTGGCTATTGATGTCAATTCCGGCAAAGCTACACGTAAAGGCTCCATGGAAGAAACCGCATACGCAACCAATATGGAGGCGGCTGCTGAGACTGCGCGCCAACTCCGTCTTAGAGATCTGGGGGGCCTTATCGTCATCGACTTTATCGATATGCGAGATCGCAAACACAATCTTGCCGTAGAAAAGGCAATGAAGCAGCATACCAAGCTCGACAAGGCCCGGATTAACATAGGCAAGATCTCTAAATTCGGCCTCATGGAGCTTGCCCGTCAAAGGATCGCCCCATCCATAGAATACGGGAGCTTTATCCCGTGTCCCCATTGTCAGGGAAAAGGCCTGGTGCCATCTGCCGAGAGGCTCGCCCTACAGTTTCTGAGAAGGCTTCGCTCCGAGATCCTCAAAAACGAAATCACAAAGGTCAAAGGAGCAGTGCCGAGCAACGTAGCTTACTACTTGCTGAACAAGAAACGAAGAGAGATCCTGGACATAGAAACAAGACGAAACGTGACTATAACAATAGAGGCGGATACTGCCCTGCAACCTGGCGAAGACAGTATTGTTTGTGAATGATCCCATAAGGCTCAAAGCTCAAACCTGAAGGCCCAAGGGTGGGAAAGATAGGCGCCAATCGTTGATCTTTCTTTTACCTTTGAGCTTTCAGCTTTCAGCTTTCAACT
>MAXP01000053.1 GCA_001751085.1 Desulfobacterales bacterium C00003060
TGATTTTGTGTTTTGGCAATGAAACTTGAAATTGGGAAAAACAAAAAGATGTAGATGCGTTACCTGATTCCCGGTTTCAGCATTCGTATTCAATTCGATAATGCACGTTTTTTTAACCTAAAGTAAACGGTTCAAGGTTCAAGGTTCAAAGGTTATAGTCTGCTGATATGCTTAATTTTATTCATAGCGGTTGAGGTGTGACTCAGATTCGCCTCTTTCACCCATTGGGTGAAACGTAACATTTGTGCCTGGCAACGTGTTTTCCTTTTGTTAACAGCCAGTTAGGTCGTTTCAACCCAGAACCGTGAACGCTGAACCGTTCAACCTGGGTTACATGTGGCCGTACAGAGATATGGCAATACTTTGTACCGTGATTCGGCAATGAGAATGAGAGGGTATGGACATGAGATATGATGGAGATGACAGAGTGGTCTTGACCTTGGATGCCGGGGGCACGAATCTTGTTTTTTCGGCAATAAAGGGAGAAAAGCAGATAGTGAAGCCCATGAGCCTCCGATCGCGTGGAGATAATCTGGAATTGATCTTAAAGTCCATAGTTGATGGATTCAATAAAGTTCAGGCTGAACTTGCAGAGAAAGCAGCAGCCATTAGTTTCTGTTTTCCTGGCCCCGCTGACTATGAACGGGGGATCATAGGTGATCTGGTAAACCTTCCTTGCTTTCGCGGAGGGATTGCCTTGGGGCCGATGCTTGAAGATATTTTTCAAATACCGGTGTTTATTAATAATGACGGGGATCTTTTTGCCTATGGTGAGGCAATTGCGGGCCTTCTTCCTGAAATCAACGGCCTGCTCAAATCCCAGAAAAGCCCAAAAAAGTATCAGAACCTGTTGGGGGCGACCTTTGGTACCGGTTTTGGTGGAGGAATAGTAACCAGGGGCAACCTGTTGAGGGGAGACAATTCTGCTCAGGGAGAGATAAACAGGATGAGGAACGCTCTCTATGATGAATGCACTGTTGAAGAAAGTGTGAGCATACGGGGAGTAGAAAGGGTCTATTCACGGGAAGCAGGTATTTCAATAACAGAATGCCCGTCGCCAAAAGAGATCTTTGACATCGGTCTGGGCAAAAGAAGAGGATGCAAAAAAGCTGCTGTTAGGGCCTTTGATGAGTTGGCAAGGGTCGCGGGTGAAGCGCTTGCTGCGGCAGTAACCCTGGTTGACGGGCTTGTAGTCATTGGCGGAGGGCTTTCTCGGGCATACCCTCTTTTTCTGCAAAACATGGTTGATCAGATGAATAAGAAATACAAAACCATGGCTGGATCGTTCTTGGAGCATCTGGAAGTTGAGGTATTCAACCTGAACAGCGAGGATGATCGAAAGAGGTTTGTAGAAGGCAATCCCCGTGAGATTACGGTTCCCTTCAGCCATCGCAAGATCAAGTATGACCCCTTGAAGCGCGTTGGAGTTGGGATAAGTAAGCTGGGAACTATGCGCGCGGTTTCAATCGGCGCTTACACCTTTGCCCTGAGCAGACTGGATATGGATGTCAAATAGGGCTCCCTGTCCAATCTCCCAGGCCCTTTTGCTATGCGCTTTGATCCGCCTTTTCTGTCCCATGACCTTACCCATCCACCAAACGTCTTTCTTTAGATAAATATGCGCCAGACCATTGAATTCCTCGGCTTGTGACGTGTTTCCTTTTACCAGCCACGCTTCTGCCATGTAATAGTAGTTTTCGCCGTTTGTGGGATTAAGACTCATGGCCCTCTCAAGGACGCTGATACCGTCGTCGGTCTGTCCCTGTTCCAACAGCATCCGGCCCTGGTCAGTTAATCTAAAGGATGCCAGGGCCCGTGGGCCGGGCTGTGGAGGCGGGGCCGGTGGTTCCTCGGCCAACTCAGGCGCTGGAGGCAGGCTCTCGATAGGCGAAGGGGGTACGGCAATCGGTGTGGCACAGCCTGAGAAGGTTAGGCCCAGTACTCCCATGGTCAGGATCAGGGTCCACTTAGAAACCTTGAATGACATCTCTGAACTCCTCTATGATCCGGTTGAATCGACCCACCTGTTGGTGGATGGGACATTCGCTATCGGGTACATTACCCGCCAGGAAAAACTCTTCCCTTGGTTCGGGACATTCTCTGTCGAGGGCCAATTGTCCGTTTTGAGAACAGACAACCCTTTTTACCACGCCTGGTGGCATTTGAAACCAATTGCCTGAAATATGTTGCGGAATGGCCTTCATGAGGTCGGCCCATACGGGCAGGGCAGCGGCCGATCCTGTGGCATGGATCGACTCTCCGTCGTCAAAACCGACCCACACAAGTGCCAGAATATCCGGAGTATATCCAACAAACCATGCATCCTTATAGTTATTTGTCGTGCCCGTCTTGCCCGCAACCGGAAAGGATATACCCATGTGACTAAGCGAGCGTGCGGTTCCTGACGTTACCGCACTGCGTAGCATAGAACTCATGATAAAGGCTTTCGCAGGAGAGATGATACGTTCGATGGTCATGTGTCTCCGTTTCAATACGTGTCCGTTTTCATCCAACACCTCTTTCAAGGACAATGGGTGCGGCAGCACACCGTCAGCGGCAAAGCAACAGTAGGCCCGGGCTAACTCAAGGGGGATCACCTCATAGGCTCCCAGGGAAAGGGATGGCAAGGGTTGGGCCGGCGTTGAAAAGCCCAATGCCTTTACTGTGCTGACAACACGATCCAGCCCCACACGCATGGCCAAGTCGACTGTAGCTATGTTGACCGATTTTGCTAAGGCATGTCTCAAGCATACACGATCTTCGGACATGGGCTCATAGTTTCGGGGCTGCCACACACTTCCGCCTACGACGTAAGATCTGGGCTCGTTGGACAATATGGAAGCAGGCGTGAAGACATCCAACCCAGTCACGAACACGAAGGGTTTGAAAGCGCTTCCTGGTTGCCGCCGGGCCTGGGTAATTCGGTTGAATTGGCTTACGCCATAACTTCGGCCTCCCACCAGAGCCAATATGTATCCTGTCTTGGGCTGTATGACGATAATGGCCCCCTGGAGTCTTTTCTCCGGTTTTGGACGCTCCAAGCCCGGATTTGATCTTTCCAGACGGGCTAACCCTTTCAAGAGGGCTCTTTCCGCTGCTACCTGTACCTGACTGTCAAGGGTCGTGTATATGGAGAGTCCCTGACTGGATAGTGTTTCGTGGGTATAAAAGTTGGCAAGCTGTTTGGACAGGTAGTCAATGAAATATGGGGCCCTGTTCCCATATACGGTCAAGTCGACCGTCTCTATTGGTGATGTCAATGCTGTATGGAGTGCCTCTTCGGAGACCCACCCGTGCTTGTGCATGGCACGCAATACCGTATTTCTCCGATCTATGCACCGCTTTTTTTTCATACAAGGCGAATAATAGTTAGGGGCCCTAATTAGGCCGGCGATGACAGCCGCTTCCGTGACAGAAAGCTCGGCCACAGGTTTTCCAAAGTAGAAACGGGATGCTTCGCCAACCCCATTGATGGAAACCGAGCCGTTCTGACCCAGGTAGATTTCATTGAGATAAATCTCCAGGATCTCGCTCTTGTCATACATAACCTCCATGGTGACGGACATGAGCAACTCTTTCATCTTGCGGGAGAGGGTTCTCTTGGGAGTCAGGAAATAGCTTTTGGCCAATTGCTGGGTGATGGTGGACCCCCCTTGCCGTATGCCGCCGTGACGGATGTTGGTGTAAAGGGCCCGAAGCATGGCCTTGGGGTCGAAGCCATGGTGTTGGTAGAAGCGGCCATCCTCTGCTGCCAATATGGCAAAAATCAGATCTTGAGGAACCTGATCCAGGGACACGAGTTGCCGTCGTTCTCGGTCAGGTCCGAAAAAGAGCATGATCTCCTCCGGCTCCAGTTCCAGAATCGCCAGCGGTTCCCGATTGTCCAAACGGGTAATGGATGCTATTACATCCTGGAAGAATTCAATCCGTACGGGGAAGCCTTCCCGCTTTCGAGACGGCACCTGGAGGTCATGGAGATAGATATCCGCCCCGGATGAGGTTGTGCGTATTTCGCCCTTCCGCCCTGGTTTGTGGGGGACATCTTGGTATCCAAGGCGATGGATCGCTTCATCCAAGAGTGGGCGGTTTATATGTTGCCCCGGATACAGTAAGGTGATGTCAGAGAAAACCCTGGAGGGTATGCTCCAACGGCGACCCAGAAATCTCTTTTGGATCTGAGCCGAAAGGCAGCAGCAATACAGAACCAACCCCACTCCTATCAAGGCAAAAGACAGGGAGCTCCATACAAGTAACCGTTTCCATGCACTAGCGCTTATACGCCTTTTTTTCATCAAATTTCGCATGTTTCTGCTTTTGCTGCCGGGAATATCTCTTGCCACAATACGTACAATGTATCATAATATGGGCATCCTTCGTTCACCAGTTTACACTTTTTTCAAAAAAACGTGCATTATTGAATTGAACACGGATCTTGAAACTGGAAATTCGAAATTATGTAACGCATCAACATCTTTTTGTTTTTCCCAATTTCAAGTTTCAAATTTCATTGCCAAAACACAACATCAACAACGTGTAAACTACTTCTGAGATTTAATGAAGGATGCCATAATATGTTATACTTTAAGCTGTCATAGATTGAGCTTTTATCCTATGGTTCTGATTTTTCCAAACAGGCGTTCATTTCGCCTGGCTACGTACTATAAATTTGGAGTAGGCAAATTCCACTCAAGCACCTCCGGGAGTGTGAAGTGCAGACGGATGGGGCCGTTGGCTCTGCGTCAAGGCGGCGGTCTTAAAGGAAAACGTATGCATCGAAGGGGGAGAACGATGCCGGAACTGAGGACCAAAGATACCTCCGACACCCAATATAGGGCGCTGAAAGAGGCTCTCGGTTTTCTGGAGCGCAAGGGGATAACCGTGATTCTCGATAACGGGCGGGTGCGCGTGCAGCATTATTCTCAGGTAAGCTTGAACGATCTATGGGATAACAAGCAGCTTCTGACATCGCTTTTTACAGTCCGATCAGTTCACCAGCAAACGTTGAAGGCCTTCTTAAGAAAAAGGGGTGAAGAACCATTCTATATTGATTTGAAATCAATGAAGCGGGAGCAAGATACACCCACACAGAATGCCCAAGGAAAAAGGGGCAAGAAGAGGAGACGACCCAGGAAAAAACAGGAGCGTTCTCGACGATTTTAAGGCTATTCTGCCCCTGCAAACAGACGATCGATCTCTCCCCCCAACTCTGACTGAGCTTCCCACACTTGTTTTTGTCTTTGACGCAAAGTATCTGTATGAGTTCAAGCCACTACAGCCTATCGTCAACTTCTGCAAAAAGGGCAGATTCCCGTCTCGAATCTCCTATAGCTTTTCAGAAAAATACTTGCAAATTTGCGGGATGAATGGTTCTGGTAACCATGTGAAATTACGCTATAATGATGCGCAGTTTAACTCCGCAATCCGCAATCTCAAATCCGAAATACTATAATTGTGCATGGCATTGTTCAATATAGCAGCCTGCCTCTTTTGAATGTTTCAATTTCACCAAATATGAAATGGCTCTGTTATAGTCTTTTAGATTCATATAACTTATTCCCAAACATAACTTTAACTCTTCGCTCTCCGGAAAAAGCCGAACGCCTTCAGACAGGATCTTGACAGATTCCTCAAACTCCTTTCTCTTTTGTTTGATAATCCCTAAGCCCAAACAAGCTCGATGATTTGGATAATAACTCAATGATTTCATGAATAATCTTTCGGCGATTTCGTTTTTGTCCTTAATGGCCTCAACCTTCGAATAATCGCCATGGCTGAACGTCATCCCAAGCCTTGACAAAAAATCAGAATGCATTTCGAAAAACTCTTCTTTATCTATAAGGTCTACTGACTCCACGAAGTGATGTATATTATTATAGAATTCCTCTCTAAGTGTCTTTCCAAAGGCAAAAACCGTTTCTTGCGACAAATTCGAATCTGTTTCAAAGTAGCAAATACCTTCTATTTGCTTTAACCAGATATCGTCGGTGACATTGAATTTCTCTTGGAAATCCAAATAGAGCCTGGTCCCCGGATATATCTCAAGAATATATAGCACACAAATCAAGGGCTTTATTTGATGTATCAAGTCAATTGTATCTTGTATCGTTTCCCAGCTTTCTTCCGGGGAGCCGTATATGAAATAGGCCCGCGATAGAAGCCCATATTTATGGGTCAGGGCAAATGCTTTGTCAATTTGATCAGTTGCAACCTCTTTACTCAGCAAACCTCTTATTCTCTCAGAACCGCTTTCTACCCCATAGCTTATTTGAATACAACCCGCTTTTCGCATCCAATAAAATATGTCTTCATCAACATAATTGACCCTTGAGATGGCAACCCATACGATCTTTAGCTTTTTTTCAAGGATTCCCTTGCATATTTCTATCACTTTATTTTTGTTAATAGTAAAATTGTCATCTGAAAAATAGAAGAAAGTTACACCTCTATTGTGAAGCAGTTCCAAATGTCTGACAAAGTTTTCCGGAGAATGAAATCTTATCTTATGTCCCCAGAATTCCGGACTTCCACAAAAAGTGCATTTCCAGGGGCATCCCCGAGTAAATGCGATATGCTGATATTCAAAATATTTTGCCGGGATTGGCAATTCGTCAAGGTTTTGAATGGCTTCGGGGTCTTCTGTTCTTGTGATCTTTCCGTTTTTTCTGAAGGCTATTCCTTTGATATTGTCAATATCTTCATAGTTTTTTTCTTCTATAAGTTTTACTAAATTCAGGAAAGTGTATTCTCCTTCTCCTATAACAATGAAATCTACTTGTGGAAAATGTTTCAAAAAATGTTGCCACAAGAAACTCGCAGCAACGCCACCAAAAACGATTTTCACGTTGGGATCAATTTGCTTGGCTATTTGAGCAATCTCAATACCACCCCAACGATTTGCATTCAAGATGGAAAAGCCGATGATGTCGGGCTTATTCTCAACCAAAACCTTGGTAATCATTTCAGGCGTTTTATGGATATCATACCAATTCAATACTTCAACATCGTAATGATTCTCTTTCAAAACAGCGCCAACATAATATACTCCCATCGGCACTGCTTTTATGTCTTCTTCTTGAAATCGATCATAAAGGGGATAAGGATATATGAGTAATATCTTCATTCTTTTGACGCTCCCTCCCCGCAGCTTAGCGCTGGCTTTTGCCGTTCAATATGATACCTTTTTTTTTCTCAAGCCGCATATCAAGCTCCTTTAGTTTCTGAATTGCTCCTTCCAATCCATTAATTATTTCTTCTAACTTCTGATATTCCAGCCATAGATTCTGGTATCTCTCTCTTAGCCCCACGTTCTCCCGCTTTAATGTGTTAATGCTATGCTTTCTTGACTTCGTCTTAATGGTATCCTTTCTTAACCTCTCGTTTTCATTTCTCAACTTTCCGATGTTTTTCCTCAATTTATTGCACGTGTCTCTCAGTTCCGTAATTTTTGTCAAAAGAGACAGCAGATACTGAACATCATCTGTTTGGCCGCATTCGGGATCGAAAAAAGCATATTCCTGCAGGTTACTAAGTGCCTTCGTATAGTCCGGCATAGGATTTCTATGGTGTGAATACAGCAACGCGAGATGAAAAAGCGCGTTTGCCCTGGACGATGGGTCTGTTTTGCTTTCTACAGCCTCTTCCAGACGAGAAATCTCTATTTCAATGCTTTTGGTGTCCAAGTCAGGGTAAAAGGCAGGCTCTCTCACCCCTTCCTGTTTCACGACGCGGCATGAACTCAGAATTCCCATGCAAATAAATAAAAGAAAGACAGCCCGATATCCCATCCTCAAAACTTGCGTTGGTCTCATAAGTCTCCGCTATTTCGGAAGTCCACAGCTTGAAATGCTTGCAGTTCCTGATCAGGCCCCTTGTCTTCTGCGGTCCACAACGAACACACTACCAGGAAGAGATTTGGCATGTTCCTTGAGTTCAGCAGCAATCTCCCCGATTTCGATTTGATTAATTTTTCCCCTCTGCTCGTTTGTGACGACAGCAATGGAAATCGTCATGAATGGAAAGCACATTTTTTTGCCCTGACGCGTTTTCGAAACGATATGCCCATTTGCTCTGTCTTCAGGATCGTAGAAATCGCCAACCTGATTGTCAAACTCCTTGATAATGGCTTTGCAGACTTCTTCGCACTTTTGTGGAGTTGTAATAATCATAAAATCATCCCCACCGATGTGTCCAACAAAATCATCGCCTGAACCGTATCTTGCAGTTTCCTTTTCGATTATTGTAGCTGTGGCTTTTATGAGCGTATTGCCTCTTGTGTAACCATACCGGTCATTAAACGCCTTAAAGTTATCCAGGTCAATCAGACAGAATGCCACTTGCCTGCCTGCGTCGAGCCGTTTCTTGAGCACGTTTTCGATTGCAATACCCCCGGGCAGCCTTGTCAAAGGACTTGAATCCAGATACATCTCTTGCAGTCGGGCCAACTCTTGGGCCATTTTGCTGAAGGCGTTGGCAAGTTCACCAAATTCATTCTGGGTTTTGACGCACGGGACATAATCAAATTTGCCTTTTGATATTTGTGTTGTTGCAAGCTTGAACTGGCGGATGGATCTCGATATGTTGCGAGTAATCAGCAGTGCAGCACTGACACCGAGGAGGATACCAAAAATAGATAATAGAGCCATAATTTGAGCCGTTTTCAATCCGACACTAGCGGCCTCCAGCATTTCCCTGTCTTGATTCTGTTTTGCGTCCAAGATCATCTCTTGAATAACTATAATCAGTTGATCCAGCTTGCTTTTGATTTTTGCATCATATTCCTTTGCAAGTGGAGTAGAAGGATTCCTTAAGTGCTTCAACCCCTCTGCATAGAGATGATTAAACTCACTGTGAAGAGAAGCCAATTGTTCTGCAGGAATGTTTTTTCGTTCCGGAAGTGACCGGATCTCACCAACGATCGTATCGAATTTCTTGCTTTTCTGCCAGAACAGTTCAAGCATCTCCTGGCTTTCCAGGATCACACAGCGGCGGCCATACGATTCCTGAGCCACAAGGTTGTCCACCATATCGTTGCCTAATCTTATCAGAGCCATATGGTTTTCAACGATATTCTCGTTGATTTTGTTGACTTTGCTAAGGCTTAGAAAAGAAGAAACAGCTATTAGGACGATAACCAAAACAAGTGGCACATATCCTATAACCATTTTCGTTGCAATGTTGAATTTCAGAAAGCGGTCCACGAACAGAATCCTCTGCAGTATTTCCATGAGATTAAGGGCTCGGCAAAAAATAACTTCACCTCTAATTATCAGCAAGAATCATGCTGAATCAAAGACTCACGCATTTTCCGTTAATCTTCAAATAGTTATCTCGTGGCAACCAAGAGCCGGACTTAAGATATGTGGGTAAAAAAGGTTATAAATTGTGACAAAAAACACTACTTATGAGTAAAAGACTACTTATGAGTACTATTCAGTCACTCAACAGTCCTAAGTTCTTCGAGCTTTTCTTGCTGCTCACCTGCTGTGAGCTTTCTACCCAACAAAAAAGCCGCGAGCGCACATCATCCATTCTTCGATGAAAGCCTTCGTGGCTTGATTGAAGCTCCACGCAGCAAGTTGCGGGGTTAGCGCTCGCTTTTACGCAGAGCAAATAGTCCACGGACCACTGGTTTCAGCCGCAAGTGGCTTCTGCCGCCCTTTTCTGAGACTGTACATCGTATTATCATATCCGTCAATTTGAAAAGGACAGCTCGTATTTTCTCAATAACCCGTGAGCGGGCTCCGTTTCAGGGGATTTCCCCGAACTTTTTGAGGAGTTACGACAGCTCGTCATAACAGCAGGAATCTGTTTCGATTTGACGCATAACCCTTTCTTCCTTATATTGTCCCAAAATGAAAGCATAATGGTAACCGTTCACAGGTTCGGGCCTGCCCTGGCGCGACTTGATGTGCATTCCCGGCACGATCGCGCAGAATGTTACGCTATGAGTTTCTACACAATGGGCCAGGGAAGCCAGGCCTGGGCCAGGGTTCACCGTTCAGGGTTAGGGAACAGACTGAAAATGGACCCCCGAAATTTTCGTAAAAAATGCGGTTTTGCCACAACATTGCCAAGTGCCATGTTCCAGACCCGCCCGCCTCGCCTGTCATGTACGGAACGGGCATATCGCAAGAGGTCGGCAATGGCGGGCAGGTTCGTGGGGGTGTGGAAGCGGTCGGTTTTCCTCTACAAAACGTTTACAAAATGGCGTATGGTGATGAGAATACAACCTTTGAACCCCTGAACCTTTGAACCCGTGAACGGTTACGTATAATGTTTATCAAATCTGCAGGAGGATCTTGTAGCTTTTACATGAAACCATTGGGGCATTGTATTGCCGATCTGCTGAAGATGATCCCGCGTGAGAAGGGACGGATCAACTGTACCGGACTGTCAGGGTCTGAGCGCGCCTATGTCCTGACCAGAGCCTATCTTGATCTTAGACGTCCCCTTTTTGTGGTGTGTGCGACCGCCAAAGAGGCTGAAACAATTGCCTCAGATATTCGTTTTTTCTCTCAAGATAGCCGCATCCCTGTAATCACGTTTCCACCCTACGACATTCTCCCTTTCAAGCCTGTGGCCTATCATCCGCAAACAGCATGCAAGCGCATAGAAACGCTGTATCGGATGCTGACCGACTCTCAGCCTCCCGTTGTCATAACCACAGTCTCTGCCCTTTTGCAAAAGGTGATCCCCAGGCAGGTGCTGTCCCTGTTTGCGGAATATGTTCTTGCAGGCGAGCAGATTGATCGGGACACCCTTGTCAAAAAGCTGATCCAAGGTGGATATCAGGAGACAGTCCTGGTGGAGGACCCCGGGGATTTCGCCATCCGGGGTGGGCTCATTGATTGCTTTCCACCCCTTTATCCTGATCCAGTCCGCATCGAGTTCTTTGGTGACACGATAGAATCGCTAAGAACATTTTCAGCGGCAGACCAGCGTTCACTAAAACCCGTATCTGAGGTCACACTTCTTCCAGCTACAGAGACTGTCCTTGATCCCTTAGAGATAGACCACATTGTTGAACGGGTTCGCAAACAGGGCCAAACCCTCAAGATGCCTTATATGCGTATTGAGGAGATCGTAGAAAAGCTCAGAAACCTGGATCAATTTCCGGGGATCGGAGGGCTCATATCACTCATCTACCCCTCACTGGATACACTATTAGATTATGTGCCAAGACATGCCTTGCCGGTCCTGGTCGACCCTGGCTACGTTGAAAAGCTTGCCCTTGAAACTCAAGAAGCCGTAACCAAGAGCTATCTTTCGGCCTGTAGTGACACCCAAGTTTGTGTTGAACCTGAAGACCTCTATCTTAGCTGGCCCGAAATAGATGCCGAACTTGGCCATAGGCCTCACCTTGTTTTCAGGATGATTCCCGTGGCAGACACGGCTGCTGCGACCCTGAACCTCACAGTTGAAAAAAATGATCTCATCGCCCAACAACTCAAGGCACGATCCGGCAGTGTGCGTGTTTCGGGGAAAGGGAGCGATCAAACCGAGGACCTGACGAGGCCTTTGATAGAGTGGATCAACCATGCCCTCGAATTTGGCATAGCTTTGTACATGGTTTGCAATACAAGAAAGCAGGCTGAGCGCCTGCTGGGGCTACTCGGGCCCCATGGTGTCCACGCGCACCTTCTTGAGGCCTTCCCCGGATATGATCATTGTAAGAATTCTGCGTGTATTTGCCTGGGTGAGCTTTCCTCTGGGTTTGTCTGGGCCCAGGAAGGCCTGGCTATCATTACTGAAAATGAGATCTTTGGTCACAGTCGCAAGCGAGCGAGGTTCCCAAAACAAGGAGTACGAACACGCTGGCTTGCCTTTGAGGATTTGAAGGCAGGCGATCCCATAGTTCACATAGAGCACGGTATTGGCCGATATAATGGCCTTGTCAAACTTGATGTGGCAGATATTACTAATGATTTCCTGGTCATAGAATACAGGGACGGTGACAGACTCTACCTCCCGGTTGACCGTATGAACTGCGTGCAAAAGTATGTGGGCGTGGGCGTGGATGGTATGGGTCCCCGTTTGGATAAGATGGGCGGCAAATCGTGGGGACGGGTAAAGGATCGGGTAAAAAAATCAATCCGGAAGATGGCCGGGGCGCTTCTGAAGCTATATGCCTGGCGCAAGGTCCAAAAAGGACATGCATATTCACCACCTGACCGCTACTTTCGAGACTTTGAGGCCGGATTCGAATACTCCGAGACACCGGATCAGGATCGGGCTATAGAAGAGGTCATGGCCGACATGGAATCACCTGTGCCCATGGACCGGCTGGTTTGTGGTGATGTGGGTTACGGAAAGACCGAGGTTGCTCTGCGTGCAGCCTTTAAAGCGGTCTGGGACCACAAGCAGGTGGCGTTTCTGGTCCCGACGACAGTCCTTGCTGAACAGCATTTTCAGACCTTTAAAAAGAGATTTGAAGCCTACCCCGTCATCATCGAAAGCCTAAGCAGGTTTCGCTCTCCAAGCCAGCAGCGAGCCATCGTAGAAAGAATAAGGCAAGGGCAAGTGGATATTGTCATAGGGACTCATCGTCTGTTGCAAAAGGACATTGCCTTTAAGAATATAGGCCTGGTCATTATTGACGAAGAGCAGCGCTTTGGTGTTGCCCACAAGGAAAGGTTGAAGCAACTCCGTCGCTCAGTGGACGTCCTTGCCATAACTGCCACGCCTATACCCCGGACCCTCCACATGTCTCTGATGGGCACAAGGGATTTGAGCATCATTGCAACGCCGCCGGAGTACCGGTACGCTATCAAGACGTATATCTGCCCATTTGATGATACAGTGGTGGCAGAAGCCATTCAACGAGAACTTCAACGAGGTGGCCAAATATTCTTCGTCCACAACAATATCCATACTATCTGGGGTGTGGCCCATCACATTCAAAGGCTGGTCCAGGGTGTGCGTATCGGGGTAGCCCACGGACGCTTGGGAGATGAGGAACTTGAAAAGGTCATGCTCGAGTTGTTGCATCGTGAGATAGATTTGTTAGTTTGCACCAGTATCATAGAATCAGGGCTTGACTTTCCATCGGCCAATACCATTTTGATCAACCGGGCCGATAAGTTCGGCCTATCCCAAATCTACCAGCTTCGAGGTCGCGTGGGGCGGGCAAATGAACAGGCCTATGCGTATCTGTTGATACCGCAAGAGAGCGCCCTGACGAGGGATGCCAAGAAGCGCCTCAAGGTCCTTATGGAACACAGCGATCTTGGGGCTGGTTTTCAGATTGCCATGAGTGATCTGCAGATACGAGGGGGAGGCACCATCCTTGGGGCCTCACAGTCCGGGCACATCGTATCTGTGGGCTACGAGATGTATCTGCAGCTCATGGAGCGTACTATGAATGAACTGAAAGGGGAACCTGTTGAACCGGAGGTGGAACCGGAGATAAAAGTGAACCGGTCAGCCTATATCCCTGAAACATACGTCTCTGATATTGACCAGAGGCTGGTGTCATACAAACGCTTAGCCAGGATGAACGAACCGTCCGAAGTTGTGGAGTTCCAGGAGGAACTCAGGGATCGCTTTGGCCCCCTTCCTGAACCGGCAAGAGTTCTAATGGATAAGATTATGCTAAAAGTAATGTGCAAAAACATAGGCATCCAGCGCTTGGATTTGGGCGACCAAAGGCTCGTGCTTTCCTTTTGCCAAGGTTGCCCGTTGAGTCCAGAGGAAATAATACGTCTCGTACAAAAAGATCCAGGGCAATTCAAGTTGACACCAGGTGGCGTACTCGAGGTATCTATGCCATACGGTCAAACTCCAGACCCTCTGGAAGCCTCCAAAAAGTTCTTGCAGGAACTACTCTGACATGATAATTAGTTAATATTCGGCTGAATTTGCCCCCCACCCCTCTTTCGCCTGCAGGTAATCGTTACCCGCACGTTCCATCTCTTCCTGCCTCCGGTTCAGAAAGTGGAGAGGGTTATGGTGTTTTTGGACAGTTTTTTTTGTGGATCTTGTGTGTTAGGGAATTGATTAATGAGGGGACGATTGTTTCCAATTAGGTGTTTCAGTTTTCTGATCATCCTGTTCGCCTTGCTCTCAGGATCTGTGACAGGTTATGCCGAACTGGCAGATCGCATTGTAGCCATAGTAAACGACGATGTCATCACCCTTTCAGAGCTGAATGAAGCCCTTGAACCTTATGTCCGAAAAATCAGTGAAGCTGGCTATCAGCCTGATGTGGAGCGTGAGATGCGTTTCAAGCTTCGTCAGGACATCTTGAATAACATGATCGACGAAAAGCTGACCTATCAGGAAACCAAGAGATTGAATATTTCGGTTGATGAAAAGGAGATAGATCAGCAAATAGAACAGATAAAAGCCGAACATTTCCTCACAGAAGAAGAACTGAAAAAAGCTCTTGTGGCTGATGGCTATACGCTTGAAGAATATCGCGACCAGATCAAGGAGCAGGCGCTTCGGATCAGGCTCATCAATATTGAGGTCAGATCAAAGATTGCCGTCACTGATAAAGACATTCGAGACTATTATGAAAAGCACAAGGAGGACTATCAGGGAACGCCAAAATACCACCTTTACACCATCCTGGTAAGGGTGCCGCCTTCGGCTAATGCTGATCAAAAAAAAGCAGCGCTTGAAAAGATCGAGTCAATTGTGAAAGAGCTGAAGTCCGGGGCAAATTTTGACGAACTGGCCAAGCAGCACTCACAGGACGTCACAGCTACGGCGGGAGGAGACCTTGGTCTATTTACCCTGGATGAACTTTCGGCAGAATTTCAGGGGACGGTTCGGCAGATGGCAGAAGGTCAAATCAGTCCTGTCTTAGAGATACCAAAGGGGTATCAGATCCTTATGCTTAAAGAGATACAGAAGATACAGGGAAAAACCTTGGAGGATGCCAGGTCAGAGATCCATGAAAGGCTTCACCGAGAGTTGGTTGAAAAAGAATACAAGGCTTGGCTAAAGGCGCTTAGGGAGCGATCCTACGTGAAGATTATTCAGTAAACAATAATTCACGTTAGGCAATTCCAAGGAAACAGAATATGACCATTGAGAGAACCAAAATCCTCTTAGACACCATACGAAGACTCCTCAGACGAGGGGCCACGGTGCATCTTCACAAGATTGTCAACAAGACCCATAGTGCAGACCTGGCCGTGGTCTTCCGGTTTTTGACACTCCCAGAACAGGAAACTCTTTTTGATTTCATGGATACTGTTGAACATAAGGCCATGTTCTTCAGTGAATTGGAAGAAGAGTTACTCGTTAAGCTGATCGAAGACATGCCTGCCGAAAAGATCACGGAGATCTTGGAGCAGATGCCCAACGATGACGTGGCAGACCTGCTCGGGAAACTCTCTGATGAGCGGGCCAAGGCCCTCCTTGATCTTATGACGAAGGAAGAGTCAGAACAGGTGGAGGGGCTGCTCCGTTATGATGAACAGACCGCTGGTGGCATCATGCTCCCGGACTTCATCGCCCTGAAGGAGGAGACTACCGCGAGAGAGGCCATCGAGGCCTTGCAGAAAGAGTACGTAGATATTGAGATGCCTTTTTATCTGTATGTGGTTGAC
>MAXP01000054.1:0-572 GCA_001751085.1 Desulfobacterales bacterium C00003060
ATTCAGTCCTGTCATTTTATTATTCCGGCAACTTCTCTTTCCAGCTCTTCTAAAGACCTTAATTCATCTGCGGGGACATAGTAAATCCCATTTCCGTTTCCAGTCCCCATCCCCCGCAGATAGAAATAAAGAATCCCCCCGAAATTCTTTTCAGGATCAAAACGGTCATCCATAGCTTGTTTCAACCATCGCAGGACCGCCACCGTATATAATTTGTATTGGAGATGGTAGTCAGCGTGATTCATGTTTATTTCCATGGACTGCTGATCATAACCTGACTCAATATAGTTTGATTTCCAATCTGCGATATAGAATTTCTTGTTGTGTTTGAAGACCAGATCCACAAAGCCCCTGATATATTGATTGGCAATTTCGCAATCCGGGATCTTCTCAGGTTCGTTGACAGGAAATGAAAAAGGATAATAAAATTCAACTTCATGAAGCCGCTCCTCTTCCTTGAGCTGGGCAAGAATAAAATCATCCGCAACAGGGCGAATAGGGGTTGTCAGTGTGTTCCAGATAATTCCACAAATGCGCTCTTGCCAGCGTTCGTCTACCCGGTAGATCTCCAT